>CAZJZO010000016.1:0-43640 GCA_964550495.1 uncultured Porphyrobacter sp.
GGATCGGGACGCTGCTGGGCAATCACGGCATCAATATCGGCACCTTCAACCTTGGTCGCCGCGATGCGGGTGGGGAAGCGGTGCTGCTGCTCAGCCTCGACGAAGCGATGAGCCCCGACGTGGTCGCCGAGGCCGAACGAGTCGAAGGTGTGAAGCTGGCGATGGCACTGGCATTTTGATGCAGGTTGGGGCAAGCGCGCTTGTCTCTAAAGAGTGACGCAATGACCCAACCCAACGACCTCCTGCCCGAAGGGCTCGAAGACCGGCTGCCGCGTTCTGCCGCGCGGATCACCGCAGCCATGCGTGCCTGCCTCGATGTGCTGGGCTCGCATGGCTATGACCGGGTGCGTCCGCCGCTGCTGGAATTCGAACGCTCTTTGTCGAGCCGGATGGAGGGCATTCATACCCGCAAGATGTTTCGCTTCGTCGATCCGGCAAGCCTGCGCACGCTTGCACTGCGGAGCGACATCACTCCCCAGATCGGTCGGTTGGCGGCGACGAGCATGAAAGACGCGCCGCGGCCGCTGCGCCTCGCTTATTGCGGCGACACCGCGGTAATCCGGGCAAGTCAGCTCGATCCAGCGCGCGAGCGCCTGCAACTTGGCGCGGAATTGGTCGGCGCGGATACCGTCGCTGCGGCGAGCGAGATCGTGATGGTCGCAATCGAGGCCCTGCAAGCCGCCGGCATGTCCGGAATCTCGATCGATATCACCATGCCCGATCTCGTCGATACGCTGACCGCGCAGGATTTTTCCATGCAGCCCGAGACGGTCGAAGCGATCCGGCGCGAACTCGATACCAAGGATGCAGGCGGGCTGAAGGCTGTTGGCGGAGAGGCTTATCTGCCGCTGCTTTACGCGACCGGGCCTTTCGCCGAGGCGATGGCGAAACTGCGCGAACTGGACGCTGGTGGAGCCCTTGCGACCCGGCTCGATGGGCTTCAGGCGATCGCGGATCGAATTGGAGATGCGGCGCGCATTACGCTTGATCCGACCGAACGGTACGGCTTCGAATACCAAAGCTGGTTCGGGTTCACGCTCTATGCCGAAGGCCTGCGCGGCGCTGCCGGGCGGGGCGGCACGTACCGGATCAGCGGGACTGACGAAGCCGCGACCGGCTTCACGCTCTATGTCGACCGATTGGCTGAAGTGGCTCCGGAACCCGAGGCGGTGCGAACCGTGTTCCTGCCATTCGGGCATGATCGCGAGGCCGCAAAGAAACTGCGCGAGGAAGGGTCACGAACCATCGCGCAACTCGGCGAGCACGATGATCCGCGCGATCTGGGCTGCACCCATCGATTGACCGGGTCGAACGTCGAACCAATCTAACCGAAAACTCCGGCGAGGAACGCGTCGACGGCCTGCGTCTGCTGCGCACCCGCCTCGGTTCCGAGTTCGCGGTTCATCCGGCCGTGATCTGTACCGGATATCGCCACCGCCTGCGCGCTCGCTCCAGCGTCTGACAGTGCACCCATCAGCAATTCCGACTGCACCTTGGCGCGTTCGCGGTCGTCGACATACAACGCCAGCCAATGGGGTGCGTCGGCTCCGCCGGCATGACTGACCGGCGAAAGAGCCTTCTGGCGCGCCGGGTCTTCGCCAAAGACGTCGAGATAGAGGTTCTTGGAGCGTGGCTCTGCGGCGGCCATGCTGCTGGCGATCTCGTATCCGGCGCCATCGAGCAGGACCACGCCCCGAATGGCGGCAAACGCATCACCGGCATATTGCGGGTCGGTCGAGACCAAGGCGGCAAGGTGCGCGCCCGCGCTGTGACCCATCAGGACGATCCGGTTCGGATCGAAACCGATTGCCGAGGCCTGTCCGCGCAATGCCTGAAGCGCCGCGCCGATATCCTTGGCCTGGTCTTCGACCGGCGCGTCGGGCAGCACCCGGTAGCCGGTCGACGCGAAATAGTAGTCGTTGGCGTTGAAGTGGTTCGGCTTGTTCTGGACCGAGATCCTGTGATTGCCGAAGGACCAGCCGCCGCCATGGATGAACAGGATCATCGGTAGCTCGTCCACCGCATCGTCAGGCTCATAGACGTCGATCTGCTGGCGCTGGTGCTGGCCGTAGACGATCGTGCGATCGACCTTGGCCGATGCCTGGAACTGGCCTGCGCCAGCGCCCTGGCGGCGGCCTTCACCATTGCGCCCCCGCTGCCCGGCGCGTTCGCGGACTTCCGCAGCGCAACCCTCCGATAGCTGGCTGATCTTTTCTTGCAGGCAGGTGCGAATCCTGGACCGGTCCCTCCCGCATAGCTGGACGATCTCGCGCACGCATTCGCGCGAAGGGCGATTGCTTTGTTGGGCGAAAATCGGGGTGGCGATCAGCGTCGTGGCAATTCCTGCGGCAAGGGCTGTGGTAAATCGGTTCATCATCTGGCTCCGGTCGTTTCCCCCGCTAGACGATCCTGTCGCGCAAATCCTTCGCGTGCGGCAAAGCAAACAGTGTCGCAGCTTGTATCGCATTGCCAGTGAGACGGCAGCTGAACGCGCTTGCCCTTCCACCCCCCAACGCCTAATCCCGCGCGGTTTGCGCGCGCCTGCGCAAGACACAGCAAGGGAATGCAATGGCCAACGTCACCGTGATCGGCGCCCAGTGGGGCGATGAGGGCAAGGGCAAGATTGTCGATTGGCTCGCCAGCCGCGCCGATGCCGTGGTCCGCTTTCAGGGCGGGCACAATGCCGGTCACACGCTGGTTATCGACGGGACCACCTACAAACTCTCGCTGCTGCCATCGGGGATCGTTTCGGGCACGACCAGCATGATCGGCAACGGTGTGGTGCTCGATCCGTGGGCGCTGCGCGACGAGGTCGAAAAGCTCGAAGGGCAGGGCGTTGTCATCAATGACGACAACCTGGCGGTGGCCGACAATTGCCCGCTGATCCTGCCACTGCACCGCGATCTCGATGCCTTGCGCGAAACGGCCGCGGGCAAGGGCAAGATCGGCACCACCGGTCGCGGGATCGGCCCCGCTTACGAAGACAAGGTCGGCCGCCGCGCAATCCGGGTTTGCGATCTTGCACATCTCCACGATCTCGAACCGCAGCTCGACAGGCTCTGCGCGCATCACGATGCACTGCGCGCCGGGTTCGACCAGCCCCCGGTGGATCGGGCGGCGCTGCTCGATGAGCTGCGCGACATCGCGCCATTCGTGCTGCGCTTCGCCCAACCGGTATGGAAACGGCTGAAAAAAGTGCGCAAGGCTGGCGCAAAGATCCTGTTCGAAGGCGCGCAGGGCGTGTTGCTCGACGTCGATCACGGCACCTACCCGTTTGTCACCAGTTCGAACACGGTCAGCGGCACGGCGGCGGCCGGCAGCGGGCTTGGTCCCAATTCGACCGGCTTCGTGCTGGGGATCGTAAAGGCCTACACCACCCGCGTCGGTTCCGGCCCGTTTCCGACCGAGCTCGACGACGAAATCGGCCAGGGGATCGGCGAGCGCGGGCACGAGTTCGGCACCGTTACCGGGCGACAGCGCCGGGTCGGATGGTTCGATGCAGTGCTCGTGCGGCAGACCTGCGCCATCAGCGGCGTGACCGGCATCGCATTGACCAAGATCGACGTGCTGGACGGGCTCGAGACGGTGAAGATCTGCACTGGCTATCGCCTCAACAACAATGTCTACGATTACCTGCCGAGCCATGCCGGCGACCAGGCCGCTGTCGAGCCGATCTACGAGGAAATGGACGGCTGGAGCGAGAGTACCGTCGGCGCCCGTTCCTACGCCGACCTCCCGGCCAATGCGATCAAGTATATCCAGCGGGTTCAGGAACTTATCGAGTGCCCGGTCGCGCTCGTCTCGACCAGTCCGGAGCGCGACGACACGATCCTGATGCGCGATCCGTTTGTCGATTGAGGCACGGCCACCCGTTTGCATGTTGGTGAGATCTTAGGGTTTCAAAGTCCCTACGAGGGACACCTGTTATCACGCCCAATTGCGCGCGTCCGCGGCCGGATGTATCCCGCTTTTCATGAAGCAAGCGATTGCTCTTGTCTTCCTGGTTACAGCCGCCTGCGTTAGTCCCGCAAGCGACTCCGGGTCCGAGCGTGAGAACAGTGCGGTGGTACCCGAACCGCGCGTAGCCTCACGCTCGTATCCGGCCTATCCCCAGCGTGGCTCATCGCGGCTCGCCGATATTGTTGTGGTCGACAAATCGGACCGCATTCTGGTCGCTTATTCGCGCGGCGAGCCGATCGCGGTCTATCGCGGCCTGCAGTTTGGCGATGCGCCATTCGGTCACAAACGATTCGAAGGAGACGAACGCACGCCCGAAGGGATCTACACGATCCACACCCGCAACCCGAACAGCTCGTATCACCTGAGCCTCCGGATCGATTACCCCAATTCGGCCGACCGCGCTTTCGCAGCGCGATATGGCCGGTCGGCCGGAGGGGACATCTTCATCCATGGTCAACCCAACGGGCTGCCGTCGAACCGCCGGATGCACGGCGACTGGACCGATGGATGTATCGCGCTGACCAATGCCGAGATCGAGGAGCTGTGGAGCATCGTGCCCGACGGCACCCCGATCGAAATCCGGCAGTAGCTCACTTCTCGCCGAGCATCGCCACCTGGACCTGCAGGCGTTTCACTTCGCGCAGGACAGTCAGCATGTTCATCCGTGCGAACATCCATTCCTTGAGGAAGCCCTGCATGATCAGCAGTGCGATACAGGTCAGGCCCCAGCCGACGATCTGGTCGGTCGTATCGGCGGTCAGCGCGCGGTAGAAGACATACGCAAGGCCCAGTCCGATCACGATGGCGATGGCAAAACTGAACTTGGCCCAGCCGCCCAGCGGGCCGTGCCAGCTGTCGCCGATCTGCTGGAACATGCCGCGATCGGTCTCCAGGCTGTCGAGGAATGCGCGGTCATCGGCATCCAGCGCGGCGGCGATCCTTTCATCATGAGTGTTCATACGGGTTCTCCTTCATTGGGTTCGGGTGAGGGCTCGCTCAGTGCTTCTTTCAGCTTGCGGCGAGCGTGAAACAGGCGGCTTTTGGCGGTGCCTTCGGCGATGCCCTGCACCTCGGCAATTTCGCGCAGGGTGAGGCCTTCGACGAAGTGCAGATGCGCCGCCAGGCGTTGATCCGGCGGGAGCTTTGCAAAGGCTTGCTGCAGAGCGATCCGGTCCGGCTGGGTGGCGGGGCCGGAATTGTGTTCGGCCGGCAGGTCGGCGGCGTGATCCGCGAGATGGGTTCGATCGCGGATTGCGCCGCGCAGGTAATCGGCTCCCTTGCGATGCAGAATGGCGAAGGCATAGGAACGGAAACGCGCCGGATCGCGGAGCCGTTTGACGCCTTTCCAGATACCGATCCAGCATTCCTGCACCAGATCCCGCGCCTTCTCGGGATCGCCGGTATAGCGCAATGCAGCCGACGCCAGGCGAGTGTTCCAGCGTGCGTACAACCGTTCGAGCGCGGCCTTGTCGCCTTGCTGGACAAGCACGACAAGCAGCTCGTCGAACAGCTCGCCCGATGCCGGCGCAGGATCGGAGGAAAGCATTTGCGTCATCGCCAATGTAGTCTGGCGCGGTCTGCAAAAGGTTCAATTGCGAATATGAAAAAGCGCATCTGCGACATCAATTCTTGACCTGAACTTGTTTTGTTCTACTTTCGTTTCCAAATCTGGAGGCGATTCGATGACAGAGTCTGAATGCACGCAGAGTGACTTTTCCTATGATGTTGCGCAGGATTCTGCCGGATTGCCAGCGCGCGTGGCGGTTTTCGCCGACCGGCCGAACGCGCGAGACAGTATCATGGCCGATCTTGTCGGGGCGGGCTTTCGGGCATTGGACGGTGGCTCTGTCACGGCATTGCTGGACGGGCCGATCGCGATGCTCGGCGATGTCGTGATGGTCGATTGCCCGGTCGTTGATGCCGAAGGCATGGCTGCGCTCGCACGACTGGATATGCGCGTTGCTCGGGCGGGAGCGCAACTGATCGTCTCGACCTCATTCGAAGCGCTCGACGACGTATTTTCGGCGCTGGATCAATCCGATCCGCAGATCCTGGTCGAACCGAGCCGGGCCGAAAGGGTTGTTGCGGTCGGCCGTGTGCTCACCCGCGTTTCCAACGCCCGCGTTCGCGAGATGACCGAGGATGATCGTCTCGCGCTGTTGCGACTCTCGCAGCAAGTGGAATCGATAGCCAAGGAGCTCGATCGGATTTCGGGCGATGACGCAGGCGAGCCGAGGCGCCTGAGCGACTTCAAGCGAGACTGGCGTGGCCCCGAAGACGCTGCCACCGCAATCGATACGCCGCTTGGTCGCAGCGCCAGCCCGCCGCTGCCCGATCCACGCCTGGTCCGTCAGGTGATTGCCAACCGTCAGGCGAGGGCGAGGTTCTTTGATGCCGAACTCTTCGCCGATCCCGCATGGGATATGCTGCTCGATCTCACAGCGGCTCATGCCGAGCACACGCGCGTCTCGGTAACGTCGCTGTGCATAGCCGCCGGTGTGCCGGCGACCACCGCACTGCGTTGGCTCAAGCAGATGGTCGAGAGCGGTATTTTCGAACGGATCGCGGATTCGAGTGACAAGCGCCGGGCATTCATCGCCTTGAGCGACCGCAGCGTCAGCGCAATGGCGCAGTATTTTGCTGCGATCGAAACGCCGCTGGCTGCGGCTGCCTAGTCCTTGGGCCGATAACGCAGGATCACGGTCAGCTTCCGCGTGGCGGAGGCCGCTGAACATGCCGGATTTGCCTCCGGATCGTTCGGATTGGCGGCGGCAAAGACGCAATTGGCCGGATCGCACGCCAGGCGCTCGGCATCGGCGCGCGCGCGTGCAAGGATTGCCGCTGGCACGTCCCCATGGAGGCAGATCGCATCGGCTTCGCCAAGCAGGCGCGATTGCTTGATCGTCAGATCGTCAGGGTCGGCACTCTCGACGGCAATTTCGAACCACGTGCTCGTTTGCGCTGCAGGCGAACCCGATGCCCAATCCTCGACCCGCCGATATGCAGTTGGATCGAGTGGGTCGAGAGCGCCACCCTCGCGCAGGGCCTCATCGATCGCGCGGCGTCGGCTCGCGCCGTCGGGATAGTTCGATCGCAGCCTGGGACGCGCGTCGAACAGGCCCTTGGCAAGCTTCCCGAGCATCGGCGGAAGGATCCGCTCCAAGCGCAATCTGACATGTTTGGCGAGGCCCGCAGACGCGCCGCCCGTGCCGATCGCGACCAGCAGCGGATTGCGATCGAGAATGCTTGGCGTGGTGAAGTCGCACAATTCCGGCCGGTCGACGACGTTCACCAGCACACCCGCGCAGCGCAGATTGATCGCGGCGGTTTCGCACGCCTTGGGATCATCGTAGGCGACGAAGGCGATACGGACCCCTTCGTCGATCGCTTGCGCCTGATCGTCGATGACGATGCCTCCGGCGCGTTCGACTAACCGCCGCTTCGGTTCTGCCGCGTCGCCTTCGCCGAGCACCAGCACCTTCTGTCCCTCGATCCGGTGGAACAGCGGGAGGCTTTGCAGCTCAGCCATGGCGCATCACGCGAGCCATTCGGGCACGCGTTCGGCATCCATGATTGCGCCTGCCTCGATCCGGTCGGCGACAACGGCAAACTTGTCGCCATCGACCAGCACCTCGGCCACGAAGCCGCGCGAATTGTAACTGGAGGCCATGGTCGCGCCATAGGCTCCGGCAGTCCGGAATACCGCGAGATCGCCGCATTCGAGCCTGTCGCACTCGCGGCCCATCGCGAAGGTATCGCCGGTTTCGCAGATCGGCCCGACAATGTTCGCCGTCATTTGCTCGCCGCCCGGCTCGACCGCGGCAAAGTCGTGATAAGCACCATACAGGGCAGGGCGCGCGAGATCGTTCATCGCCGCATCGACGATCACGAACGGATTGTTAAGCCCGCGTTTCACCCGCACCACCCGGGTCAGCAACACGCCGGCATTGCCGGCGATCACCCGCCCGGGCTCGAAGATCAGCTTGACGCTCCAATCAGCGGTTACCCGCGCAACCATCGCGCCGTACTCGGCCGGCGAAGGTGGATTCTCGCCTGCCTTGTAAGGCACGCCGAGACCGCCGCCGAGATCAACATGAGTGATTGCGTGGCCGGCGCCGCGTAGCGAGGTGACCAGCTCTCCCAGCTTGGTGAACGCGCGTTCGAGCGGCGCAAGTTCGCTCAACTGGCTGCCGATATGGACTGCAACGCCGCGCAGATTGACGCTCGGCCTGCTCGCCAGAGCGCCGAATATCTGCCCGGCCTGATCGATCGGCACGCCGAACTTGTTGTCGGCCTTGCCGGTGGAGATCTTGTCATGCGTTCCGGCATCGACATCGGGGTTGATCCGCAGCGCGCATTGCGCTGTCAGGCCCATTTCGGCGGCAAGTTCGGCCAGTTCGAGGCCTTCCTCTTCGCTTTCGATGTTGAATTGCCCGATCCCCGCTTCGAGCGCGGCGGCGATTTCCGAACGGGTCTTGCCGACTCCGGAGAAGACAATGTTCTCGGGAGCCATGCCGGCGGCAAGCGCGCGGCGCATCTCACCGACGGAAACGACATCCGCGCCATACCCCTGCCGCTGCAACACCTTCAGCACCGCCAGGTTGGGGTTCGACTTGACTGCAAACGCAATCAATTTGTCCGGCACCGCCGACAGCCCTTCGCGAAACACTTGCGCGTGCCGCTCCAGCGTGGCGCGGGAATAGACATAGACGGGTGTCCCCACATCGTCGGCGATCCGCGGCAGCGGGACATCTTCGGCGTGCAAAACGCCGTCCTTCAAAGCGAAATGGTCCATTATCAGGTCAGTCTATTCGGGTGGCAGGTCAAACGGATCGTCTTCGCGCTCTTCGGAGCGACGCCGCAATTCCACACTACGCTCGGGCGCGGCAAGGGTTTCCAGCTCGAGCAATTCTTCGGAATCCGGCTTTTGCGTGGTGCCGTAGGGTGCGACCGGCAGGCTGGCGCTCTCCGGCGGGGTGAGCGGCGCGCGCGAACCGCACGCGGCCAGCGCAAGCGCTGCCATGAGGATCACCGATTTGCGCATCATTCGTCCATTCCCAACTCGGCCTTTGCCCGTGCAACTTGCATCCGTACCTGTTCCGGTGCGGTTCCGCCATAGCTTGCGCGCGCCGCGACCGAGGCATCGACCGAGAGCGCTTGGAACACCCGTTCGTCGATCCGCGGGTCGATGGCTTGCAGGTCGGCAAGCGGAAGCTCATCCAGCGCCACACCGCGTTCCTCTGCGAGTTTCACGGCAGCGCCGGTGATGTGATGCGCCTCACGGAAGGGAATGTCGGCTGCGGTCACCAGCCAGTCGGCGAGGTCGGTCGCGGTGGCGTATCCGAGTTCGGCGGCTTCGCGCATCCGGCTCACGTTGAAGGTAGCATCGGCGATCATCCCGGTCGTTGCGGCAATCGAGAGTTCCATCAGGCCGGCGGCTTCGAACACCGGCGGTTTGTCGTCCTGCATGTCTTTCGAATAGGCAAGCGGCAGGCCTTTCATCGTCACCATCAGCGAGGTTGCGCAGCCGATCACCCGCCCCGCATGCCCGCGCACCAGCTCGGCCGCATCGGGGTTCTTCTTCTGCGGCATGATCGAGCTGCCGGTCGATAGCGCGTCGGGCATCCGCACGAAGCCGAAGGGTTGGCTCGCCCACAGGATCAGCTCTTCGGCGAGGCGCGAGAGGTGCAGCGCGCACTGGCTGGCGGCAAACAAGTAATCCAGCGCGAAGTCGCGGTCCGACACGGCGTCGAGCGAGTTTGCAGTGGGGCGATCGAACCCGAGCGCCTCCGACGTTGCATCGCGGTCGATCGGAAACCCGGTCCCAGCCAGCGCCGCCGATCCAAGTGGGCTTTCGTTCAGCCGCGCGCGCGCGTCGGCGAGCCGCGAGCGGTCGCGCCGGATCATCTCGCAATAGGCCAGCAAGTGGTGCCCGAGTGTCACCGGCTGAGCGGTCTGGAGATGGGTGAATCCGGGCATGATGCTGTCGGCATGCTCGCCTGCGCGGTTGACGAGCGCGCGCTGGAGATCGGCCAGTCCCGCGTCCATCGCATCGAGCGTCTCGCGCACCCACAGCTTGAAATCGGTCGCGACCTGGTCGTTGCGGCTGCGCGCGGTGTGCAGGCGCCCGGCGGCGGGGCCGATCAATTCGGACAGCCGGGCTTCGGTGGTCATGTGGATGTCTTCGAGATCCCAGTCCTCGGGAACGCCGTCGGCTTCATATTCGGCGGCAATCTTCGCCAGGCCATCGGTGATCGCCTTGGCGTCCTCGGCGCTGACGATCCCCTGCTTCGCCAGCATCGCCACATGCGCTTGACTGGCGGCGATATCCTGGTGCCACAGCGCCTTGTCGAACGGGATCGAGGCATTGATTTCGCGCATGATCGCGCTAGGTCCATCGGCGAACCTGCCACCCCACATCTGGTTGGAGCCCGATATGTCCCGCTTGTCGCTCATCACTCTCGCACCGGTATTGCTGTTGGCGGGGTGCGATACGGCCCCGGAGGAGACTTCGCAACGGGAGAGCGCCACATCCTCCGCCGATGCGCCGGCGCCTCCGCCGCTACCGGGCCGCATCGTGCGGGCGCAGGCGGGGACGGAGATGCCCGAACTGACGTTCCAGGATCCGGACGGAAACTCGCTCGCACTGGCCGATCTGAAAGGCACTCCGGTGCTGCTCAACCTGTGGGCGACATGGTGCGCGCCGTGCCGGGTGGAAATGCCACTGCTCGACGAACTTGCCGGCGTGATGGGCGACGATCTGAAAGTGCTGACGGTCAGTCAGGACATGCGCGGCGCCGAAGTGGTCGCGCCGTTCTTCGCCGAGAATTCGTTCGAGAACCTTGAACCGTGGCTCGATCCCGAGGCGGACCTTGCTGTGCAGTTCACGCAAAGCGGGCTGATGCCGACCACGATCCTGTTCGATGCGGATGGCAAGGAAGTTTTCAGGGTCGCAGGCGACTACGAATGGAACAGCGAAGACACGATCGCCGAGATACGCGAGGCGTTGCAATAGACCCGGACAATGGAGGACGGATGATGCTGGAAGATGCAATCCAAATGGCGCTCGATGCGCATCGCGGGCAAGTCGACAAGGCTGGAAAACCCTACATCCTCCATCCGCTTCGCATCGCATTGGAGCAGATCGATCCCAAGGCGCAGGTGGCGGCAATCCTGCACGATGTCGTCGAGGACAGCGACGTGACAGCGGCCGACATCGAGGCGAGATTCGGCCTGGAGATCGCCAATGCGGTCGACTGCCTGACTAAGCGCGACGGCGAGAGTTACGATGACTTTGTCGAGCGCTGCGGACCAAACCCGATCGCGAGGGCCGTGAAACTGGGAGACCTCGCCGACAATATGGACCTGTCGCGGATCGCGAACCCGAGCGCAAAAGACCACGCCCGCGTCGAAAAGTATCGCAAGGCGAAAGCGCGATTGCTCGAATTCGAGTAGAGCGTGAGCTGCGGTGCCGTGAGCGATGACAGGCTTGGACGGTCGACTCGGCATGGATACATCTGAAATAGGGTAAGCCGCCGGGCTTGAACGCCTCGATCGCGAGATAGGGGAGGGCAGCTGTCATCCCGAGCGCGGCCCCGATCGCCATCACAACACCGCCGCCCTCATTTTCCGCTGGAGCGGCAAATGAGGGCGCTTCAAGATCTCACGACGATCGCCTGCTCAATCCCGATAGGCCTTGGCGATCCTTGTCGCGATCAAGGTTTCCGTGCCGTTATTCGTGCCAGGGGGCAGGATGTTCCCGCTCACAGAAATATACTCTCCGTGGCGAAAAGGAAGGCTCCCCCTCAGCCGATCAATGGAATAGAATTTCCCGTTGTCCAAGTTGACGCCTTCTCGACCCCGGAGAACGGCAAAGGTGCCGCGCAGGTTGGAAATGGAGTTGACGGAGGCATCCATCTCCTCGGGGGTGACATCGTAGTCCCTCTCCCAGCGAAGTTTGACTTCGCCTGTATTGTTAAATTCAATCTTTCGCAGAGCAGCGACGTCGTCGTCTGCGAGATCCCCCCTGGCGGTGTCTGGATAATTCGGTTCCGCGCCCCTGACAATGATCTCCTGTCGCTGAACGACAACGATCTGGGTTGCGACCGTCAAAGTGATTTGGGTTGCTTGGGTCTTGTCCATCAATTCGACCGCGGCGTCGGACACTTCGGTTTCACCGGACTTCATACTCTTGGAGAGCGTCATCGCGGCGGCGGCGAGGCCAAGCCCGGCACCGACCGCGCCAAGCACCGCACCGGCGAGCGACAAGACCTCGATTGTCAGGCTGCCCGGCCGGACCCCGACCAGTTCCATTTCCTCAAAGCCCTGCGTTCGCAACTCATCGAGCACGGCCAACACAAACACCGTCGTCAACCGCGCATCATTCGGTCCCTTGGTGTCGAGGTGGATTATCAGCCGGTCGTCGGAAGGAACGTTTGCAATCATGCAAGTATCTCTGCCCGCAAATCTCTGGCTTTTCCAGTAGAACGGCGGCGATCATTTGAGCAGGACTAGCGCAGCCTGAGGCTTGCTCAATTGCGAAACAGCTCTTCGGCATGTTGAATCGGAGGACGCTTGCCGACGGACCCTGTTACGTGTCGATTTCGAGCCGACTGGACCATGGTGGGCGATGACAGGCTCGAACTGCCGACCCTCTCGGTGTAAACGAGATGCTCTACCAACTGAGCTAATCGCCCCACGGCCAGATCTTCGCCGAAGCGAAGCGGTGGCAGCCATTTAGCGTGCGAATCTTGAAAATCAATTGCTGTCTGGCCTGCGAGGGTCTGCGCGGCTATCGGCGCTTGCCATGAACATCCCCAATCTCACCGTTCTCGCGACCGGCGGCACCATCGCGGGCAAGGCCGATTCGGCCACCCGGCACGATTACCGGCCCGGTCAGATCGGGATCGAGGAATTTCTCGGTCTGGTTGCGGAGCTTGGCATAGAGGCCAATCTGAAGGGCGAGCAGATCGCCAATATCGGCTCGGAAGACATGTCGCCGGCGATCTGGCAGCGACTGCATGACGCCATTTCCGCCGCTATTGCCGATCCGAATTGCGACGGTGTGATCGTCACCCACGGCACCGATACGGTCGAGGAAACCGCGTTCCTGCTCGACCTGACGCTGCCGACGACCAAACCGGTGGTGCTGGTCGGCGCGATGCGTCCGGCGACTGCGGTTGGTTATGATGGCCTCAGGAACTTTGCCAACGCCATGCGGGTCGCAAGCGATCCGGAGGCGGCAGGGCGGGGCGTGCTGGTGGTGATGGGTGACAAGGTCTTCGCCGCGCGCGATGTACGCAAGACCCGCACGCGCGGGACCGATGCATTCCAGGGCTTTCCACGCGGATCGGTGGGGCTGGTAACGCCGAGTTCGCTCGACTGGTTCGGCGCGCCGTGGCGAGTGGGTGATGATGCACAGTTCGCATTCCTTGCGGACCTGCCCGATGTGCCGATCCTGTTCGTCCATGCCGGGATGACCCCCGATTATGTCGACCGACTGGTCACCGAGGATACGCGCGGGGTGGTCGTGTCAGGCGTGGGCGAGGGCAACATGCCCGACCCTGTGCGGCAAGCTTTGACGGCGCTTGCGGCGCAAGGAATGCCAGTGGTCCGCGCCAGCCGCCTCGACGAAGGCTTGGTCGACCGAGAGCCGGAGGATGACGAAAACCGCTTCGTCGCCGCCCGCGCGCTTAATCCACAGAAAGCGCGCATCCTGCTGCAAATGCTGATCGCGGCCGGCGACGTCGAGCCAGCCACGGTCCAGCGTGCGTTTGATGGGAGGTAATCAAAGCTTAGTATTCTTAGACCTGCTATTCTTGATCACGATCTAATCATTTGTTATAGTCCGTCACGTTAGGGCATGGGGGGCGACATTGTTTAGTCTCACGGGACCAGCAATGTTTTTTTTTGGGGTATGAGAGAAAACTCACGCTCTCCTGACAGAAGTTGAGCCTGACCAAACCCAAGGAGGTTGGCCATGCTTGATCTGCCCGTGCAGATTGCAACCATCGTAGCGGCGATTGCTGCTGTGATGGCTGTTGTCATTATGCATCAAAAACAGAACGACTAGACGCTGCTCGCAGCGCCCTTTGGGTGCTCTGCAGTTTTGCTTTCGTGCTGTTTCAGAGCACCCGCTTTTTCGCTCGCCGCTTGGCTGCGCGATCAATAATCCTCGCGTTCAGGCTTGTCTCGGCTGCAAAGCGGCCGCAAGCGCGACCGCGCGCCCGCAGCGACGCGATCTAAGATCGCATGAGCGAGGAAATCGCACGCCGGATGGCGTGCGAAAACGAAAGACTCCTACCCCTGCGGCGTTACCAGATACTTCTCGCCGGTTTTCATCTGGCGATAATCGGTGATCGCTTCCTTGGTCAGCATCTCTTCGAGATTGACCTTGGCCTTGTAGCTTGAAGCGAAGGTCGTGGTGAGGTTCTGCTGCACGCGGGTGCGCATCTTGATCACCGTCTCCATCCCGGCCTTGGCGAGGAACGGCGTCAGCAGCCAGCCCTGGACGCACCACTGCAGGCCATAGGACGGCGTCAGGATTGTCGGGCCGAGATCGAGCCGTCCGTACATGTACATCTTCTTGTCCTGGTTGGAGCCGTAGCGCGAATACTCGTCCATCTGACTCGCCGCGACCTGCTCCATGGCCTTCAGGACATTGTCGGTATTCTGCCCGCCGCCGATCGGATCGAAGCCGAGGAACGCTCCGGTCTCGGCGATCGCCGCGCGCAGCTGGCTCATGTAATCGTCGTCCGACGAATTCACGATGTATTGCGCGCCCAGGCCTTTGAGCAGGTCGACATGCTCCTGCTTGCGGACGATATTGACCAGCTTCATCCCGTCTTCGAGGCAGATCTTGTTGAGCATCTGGCCGAGGTTGGAAGCGGCGGCGAGATGCACGATCGCATCGTGGCCTTCCATCCTCGCAGTCTCGACGAAGCCGAGTGCGGTCATCGGATTGACGAAGGAGGATGCACCGACCTCGCTGGAATGATCGCCCAGCGGCAGGCACATCATCGCATCGGCGATCGCGTACTGGCTGAAGGCGTTGCCGGGGACGCAGGCGACCCGCTGGCCCATCAGCGCCTTGGCCATGTCGCTGTCGCCGGTGGCGACCACGGTTCCGGCGCCTTCGTTACCGGCAGGCAGGCGTTGACCGTGGCGACCCTTCTGACCCGACAGGAACGGCTCGGGCATCCTGGCGACAACCTTGCCGGGCGAATATTCGGCATTGTCGAAGTCGGCCGCGCTGGTGAGGATTGCCAGGTCCGACGGGTTGATCGGCGCGCCTTCCATCTGCACCAGCACCTGATTGCCGGTCGGCTCCGGGAAGCTCTCCTCGCTGATCTCCAGCGTCAGGTTCCCGTCTTCGGTGAGGGTGGTGAAAAGCTGTTTGCCGGTGGTCATTGATCTTTCTCCTGTGAAACTGGGTCTGGCGCGGGCGCGCGCGGAATCATCTCGACGAAAAGCACCATCAGCGCCCAGATAGCAAGCGTCGGTTGAAGCTTGGGAACTTCGGTGATGTCGAACAGGTCAACCGCGATGTAAGGCAGGAACGCGATGCTGAGCGCGGTCGTGATGGCGTTGAAGAGCTTGTACTCGCTCGATCCGAGATAAAGGATCATGATCACGATCGCCGAACTGAGGACCAGTAGCCCGATAAAGTCCCTGACTTCGACATTCTCCGCTCCGACAAGGACGAAACCGAGCACGGCGCCGAAGACGATGTTCATGCCCTCGATATTGGCGCGATATTCGCGCTCGGTAATCCGAAAGCTGGGCGGCATCTTGTACCACTTGGCCACGCCTCAATTCTCCTCTGATGGATAGATTGCTTCGACGAAGTAGAGCCCGTGAGGCGGGGCGTTAAGCCCCAATTCGGCTCGGTCCCGGGCTTCCAGCGCTTCGGCGACCTGTTCTTCGCGCCACGTACACTGGCCGACCAGTTTTAGGCATCCCACCATCGAGCGGACCTGGTGGTGCAGGAAGCTGCGGGCGGCTGCGTGGATGCGAATTTCGTACTCGTCCCGCTCGACGTCGAGGCGGTCGAGCGTCTTGACCGGATCCTTTGCCTGGCAATGGGCCGAGCGGAAAGTGGTGAAGTCGTGCTGTCCGACCAGCGCCTGGGCCGCGCGCTGCATAGCCTCGTGGTCGAGCTCCTTTGCGACCTGCCATGCGCGATTCTTGTCTATGGTCAGCGGGGCGCGGCGGTTGACGATGCGATAGACATAGCGCCGCCCGATGCAGGAGAAGCGCGCGTGCCAATCGTCCGCAACGGTCTCGCAATGGGTGACTGCGATCGGATCGGGGCGCAGATGGGCGTTGAGCGCTTCGGACAGGCGGAAGGGCTCGATGTCCTTTGCAAGATCGACATGACTGCGCATCGCCAGCGCGTGAACGCCGGTGTCCGTCCGCCCGGCGCTGTGCAGCGTTGCGTCTTCGCCTGTTACCGCGTGCAAGGCCTCCTCGACCGCTTGCTGCACGCTCGGCCCGTGCTTCTGGCGTTGCAGGCCCTGGAACGGCGTGCCGTCGAATTCGAGAGTGAGCGCGAAGCGGGTCAAGTCAGTTCGGTCCTCGCTGTGACCGGCTTGCCGCGTAGGAAATCGTCGAGGTCCATCGCCGGTTTGCCCGCGCGCTGCAGGCGGAGCGGGCGAATCGCCCCGGACCCGCAGGCAATGCTCAACCGGTCGTCGATCACGCTACCTGGCGCGTCCCCACCTTCGGTAGTGACAGCACGCAGCAGCTTGATCCGCTCTCCATCGAGCTCGAACCACGCGCCCGGAAACGGGGCAAGCCCGTGGATATGTCGCACCACTTCGTCTGCTGCCTGCGACCAGTCGATCCGAGCTTCGGCCTTGTCGATCTTGGGCGCGTAGGTCGCGAGTGGGTCGTCCTGCTGCTTGGCTGCATAAGTATCGAGGTTCGCCAGCACTTCGACCATGGCACCCGCGCCGAGTTCCGCCAATTCGGCGGTCAGTTCGCCGGTGGTCTTGTTGGCAATCGGCGTGCGCACGATGTGCAGCATCGGTCCGGTGTCGAGCCCGGCCTCCATCTGCATGATGGTGACACCGGTTTCCTCATCGCCCGCCATCACCGCGCGGTGGATCGGCGCGGCCCCGCGCCAGCGCGGCAGGATCGAGGCATGGATATTGAGGCAGCCATGCTTGGGCGCATCGAGGATTGCTTGCGGCAGGATCAGGCCATAGGCGGCGACCACCGCGACATCGGCTTCGAGCGCTGCGAATTCGGCCTGAGCTTCGGCTTTGCGCAACGATTTGGGCGTGCGCACCTGCAAGCCCAGTTCCTCTGCCTTGGCATGGACGGGAGAGGCGCGCAGCTTCTTGCCCCGCCCGGAGCGGCTTGGCGGTTGGCTGTAGACGCAGGCAACCTCATGCCCTGCCTCGTGCACCGCTAGCAGCGCAGGCACCGCAAAGTCCGGCGTTCCCATAAAGATGATGCGCATGACTTTTTCGCGGGCCTTTCTCGAATGAGCGCCAGCCCCTATCTCTCCCCCCATGGCATCGCAAGAGATCGAAGCGCTTTCGGGCGCGCTTGCCCGGCTTCCCGGGCTCGGACCGCGCTCGGCGCGGCGCGCGGTGCTGTGGCTGGTGAAGAACCGCGAACAGGCACTGCCAGCCTTGCTCGAAGCGCTCGATGCCGTGTCGGAGACTTTGGTCGAATGCTCGATCTGCGGCAATGTCGACACCACCGACCCCTGCGGCATCTGCGCCGATCCACGCCGCGATGCGAAGTCGCTGTGCGTGGTCGAGGATGTCGCCGACGTCTGGGCGCTGGACCGCGCGCGGCTGTTCCAGGGGCGCTACCATGTGCTCGGCGGAAAGCTCTCGGCGCTCGACGGGGTGGGGCCGGACGATCTCAACATCGCCAGCCTGCTCGCGCGGGTTGAGGAGGGCGAGATCGACGAAGTGGTGCTGGCGATGAACGCCACGCTCGAAGGGCAGACCACCGCGCATTACCTCGCCGAGCGGCTGGAGCAGCACAGTGTGCGCATCACACAATTGGCGCATGGACTGCCGGTGGGCGGGGAACTCGATTACCTCGACGAAGGCACGCTGGCGCAAGCGCTCAGGGCTCGGCGGCCGGTCGGGTGAGCATCGACATTACGCCCGCTATCGAGGCGGATTATGCTGAAATTGCCGAACTCTGGTTTCGAAGCTGGCTTTCAACCGGCGCGGAACACGGTGAGGGCATAACCGTGGAAGTGCTGATCCAACGCCTGCACGATGAGCCATGGGACATCTGGGCGGCACGATCGAAAGGGAGGATCGCTGCGTTCTTGGCGATCGACCGGGCCGATGCGTGCCTGAGCCAGCTGTTTGCCGCGCCCGAATTTCAGAACCGCGGTGTCGGATTGCAGCTGTTCCGACTTGCGCAGCGCGAGATGCCCGAGGGCTTCCGGCTCCGGACAGACGAAGGCAATGTCGGCGCGCGCCGTTTCTATGATCGCCATGGCCTGTTGCTTGATCGAATGGACGGAGGGCGCGTCTACTATCGTTGGCACCCTTGATTTCGCTCACTCTGATCGAAACCCATCGCTTGCAGCCCGCTGCACCAGCGCCTAAATTACGCCCATGGCTATTCGCGAAATTCTTGAAGTGCCGGATCCCCGGCTCAAAACCGTGTCGGTCCCGGTCGAACCTGCAGAGTTCAACGACGATCTGAAGACGCTCGTCGATGATATGTTCGAAACCATGTACGACGCGCCGGGCATCGGCCTAGCCGCGATCCAGGTCGGCGTGCCCAAGCGCGTGCTGGTGATCGACCTGCAGGAACGCGACATGGATGCGGACCCGATCGAGGATGAGGACGGCAACGAGAAGCAGCCGATCATCAACGACCCGCGCGTGTTCATCAATCCGGTGATCCACAACCCGGCCGAAGAGCTCAACACGTTCGAGGAAGGCTGCCTGTCGGTCCCCGAAATCTTCGCCGATGTCGACAGGCCCAAGACCTGCACGGTCACCTATCAGGATCTCGACGGAAACGAGCACACCGAAGACCTCGAAGGCCTGCTCGCAACCTGTCTGCAGCATGAGATGGACCACCTCGAAGGGATCCTGTTCATCGATCACCTGTCGCGGTTGAAGCGGCAAATGGCGCTGAAGAAGCTGAAAAAGCTGCGCGCGGCGGCCTAGTCTTCCTTCCGAACGCGCATCCGCGCGTTCGTCCTCGGCGCTGTTCCTCCGCTTCGCTACGGGCGCCTGCGGGCGGCCTTGCAGGTGTGCTTTGCACGTCTGCGTCTTCGACTTCGACTCCGCCCTTGCGGCTCTTTGGCCCGTATCACTCCTTTCGTGACTTCGGACCCTAATCGGGGGGCGGCTTCTTTTCGGGGATATCCTACAAACCGCTGGTGTTCCTATTTTGTTCCATGCTATAAGGCGACATGGAACAAGCGATTCTCATTTTTGTTGGATTGGCGGTCGGGCTCGCGCTTGGCGGCGGTGCGGCATGGTTCTTTTCGTCAAAATCGGCAGCCGATCTGCGCGCGCGTCTGGATGCGCGTGAAGCCGAATTCAAGACTGCGATTGCCGAGCTTGGCGACGCCAAGGTGGAACTATCCGCGGCAAATGAACGAGCGGCACGGGCGGATGCGCTGGCGAGTGAACTCGATAAGGCTCGTCAGGATCGTGCCAGTCTGGCTGAACGGCTGGCTGCCTTGGAAACCAGCGCGAGCGAACGCGAAAAGGCCTTCGCCGAGCAGAAGCAGATGCTGTCCGAAGCGCGCGAGGATCTGACCAACCAGTTCAAGGCTGCAGGAGCCGAAGTGCTTCGTCAGAATCAGGAGGCCTTCCTGCGGCGCGCCGATGAGCGCTTCAAGCAATCTGAAGAAGCCGGCGAGCAGAAGATCAAGGCGCTGCTCAATCCGGTCGGCGAGCGGCTCGAGAAATACGAGAAGCAGGTTGAAACGCTGGAGAAACAGCGCGTCGATGCGTTCGGTCAGCTCAACGGCCTGATTCAGTCGATGCGCGAAGGGCAGGAAGAGGTCCGGCGCGAAGCACAGCGGCTCGGCAATTCGCTGACCAACGCCCCCAAGGCGCGCGGGCGTTGGGGCGAACGGGCGTTGCAGAATCTGCTCGAACAATGCGGCCTTGCCGAACACACCGATTTCATCATGGAGCATTCGGTCGACACCGACGAAGGCCGGTTGCGTCCGGACGCGATCATCAATGTGCCGGGGCAGAAGAAGCTGGTGATCGATTCCAAGGTCTCGCTCAACGCCTACCAGGCCGCGTTCGAAGCGGATGCGGACGAAGAACGCGATCGCCATCTCGGCCTGCATGCCAAATCGATGCGCAACCATGTCCAGACGCTCGGCGCCAAGAGCTACCAGAGCCAGTTCGAGGAAGCGCCTGATTACGTCATCATGTTCGTGCCCGGCGAGCATTTCGTCACTGCCGCTCTCGATGCCGATCCCGAGCTGTGGGACTTCGCATTCGAACGCCGGGTGCTGCTCGCGACCCCGACCAACCTCGTGGCTATCGCGCGCACCGTCGCGCAGGTCTGGCGGCAGGATGGGCTGGCGAAAGAGGCACAAGAAATCGGCAAAATGGGTGCCGAACTCTATGACCGCCTGCGTGTCGCCGCCGATCATCTCAAGCGCGTCGGCGGCGGGCTGGAAACTGCGGTCAACAATTACAACAAGTTCGTCGGCAGTTTTGAACGCAACGTGCTTTCATCGGGCAAGCGGCTGGCGGACAAGGGGATCGAGATCGGCAAGCGCGAGATCGACGAGGTGCCGCTGGTCGAAGCGGCTCCGCGCTACAACGCCGAGGATGCCGAAGAAGCCGACAAGGGCGAAAGTGCCTTTCCCGGCCTCGAAGATCAGCGCGACGCGGCGGAGTGAGGCCGCAAATAGGGGGAAGCAATTGACGAAACGTGCCATTCTCGCGGGCTGCGCGTCACTGTTTCTCGCGGCCCCAGCCAGCGCTGAACACTTCGCGCCCCGCAACGAATGCGAAGCGCTGGCTGGCGCGGAAGAATTCCAGCGCACGCTGGTGACTGCAGTCGCCAATCGCAATGCGGCAATGCTGCGTTCGATCGTCGATCCGAACATCCTGCTCGATTTCGGTGGGGGGAGCGGATGGGAACTGCTGCAGGACCGGCTCGCGTCGCCCGAATTGCAGCTCTGGAGCGAGCTCGACAAAGTCCTGCGGCTCGGCTGCGCGGTGACGGAGGAAGGACGGATTTCGATGCCCTTCTACTTCTCGCAGGAGCTTCCGGAAGACACCGACCCCTATGGCACCTACATCACGCTCGGGGATCGGGTTCCGCTGTTCCGGTCCGAGACCGGCACCGACATAGTGCAGTATCTCGATTGGGAAGCGGTGGTGAACATCGACATGTTCGAGACGGCCGAGGAACTCGAACGCGCAGAAAGGTGGCAATTTCGAACGAGTGGCGGCACGCGCGGATACATGGATCCGGAAAGCGTGCGTTCGCTCGTCGACTACCGGCTGTTGGCGGAAAAACGCGAAGGCGCGGATGAGTGGCGCATGACGGTGTTCGTTGCCGGGGACTGAAACTTTCCTACTGCGCTCGTTTTTGCTCCATCCTGGACGATGGCCAAACAACCCGCGCATCGGACCCGCAGACGACCGCCCTTCTTCAGGCCGGTGCCTTTGCGAGCGCGGGTCGATGGCTGGACCGAGGCGCGCCAGTGCCTGTTCCTTGCGCATCTCTATCTGACCGGTTCGGTCGGGCATGCAGCGCAGCGCGTCGGCATGTCGCGGGCCAGCGCCTACCGGTTGCGTTCGCGCCCGGATGCGCAGAGCTTCGCGCGAGCGTGGGA
Organism: uncultured Porphyrobacter sp.; assembly: GCA_964550495.1. GTDB lineage: Bacteria > Pseudomonadota > Alphaproteobacteria > Sphingomonadales > Sphingomonadaceae > Erythrobacter. Next base: position 21,773 of record CAZJZO010000016.1, read on the forward strand.
CGGAGTGCTTACTCCGCCCGGTTCAGGGCGCCTGGCGCCCGAACGGGTCGATTGGCGGAAGGTGACAAATCGGGAGCTATTGGGGCAGCTTGAAACCGGTTTCGTGCAGCCGGTGATCTATCATGGCAGGGTCACCGCCATCCGCCGAAAACCCGACAAATCTGCGCTTCTCCGACTGTTGCGACGAACCGAAATTGCGCAGGCACCGAACCGGGATGGGTGATGCATTTGGCGCCGCCAGAGTTTTGCAAAACCCCCATATCCGTGGTCCAGCCAAGCGTCCCGCGGTTAGCCTTCCAACCCTGCCAGCACTTCGTATGCCAGCACCGCACCTGCCACCGCTGCATTGAGCGAGTCTGCCCGACCTTTCATCGGCATCGTCACCCGCAGGTCGCACTCGGCTTCATAGGCTTCGGGCAGCCCCTGCGATTCATTGCCGACGAGGATGAAGCACGGGGCCTCGTAGCCAGCACCGCGATACGGGACCGCTTCGCGCAAGCTCGCGGCAACCAATTGTCCCGGACCATCGCGCAGCCAGGCCACGAAGTCTTCCCACCGCGCCTGCGCCAGCTGCTGCGTGAACACCGCGCCCATGCTTGCGCGGACGGCTTCGGCGCTGAACGGATCGGCGCATTCGTCGATCAGGATCAGGCCGCCGGCACCCACCGCATCGCCGGTGCGCAGCATCGTCCCGAGATTTCCGGGGTCTCGCAGCGCCTGCGCAACCATCCAGATCGTCGCGGAAGCGCGATCGAGCCGCTGCAAGGACGTGTCCCACTCTTCGAACACGCCGACCACGCTCTGGGCGTTCGACTTGCCGGTGATCTTGGAGAGGATGTCGGGCGACGTCTCGACCACCTCGCCGCCTGCGGCAGCTACATCCGCTTCGAGCCGCGCCAGCAGCACATGAGGCTCGCGTTCGGTTGCCATCACGAGCTGTCGCGGCAGCCGTCCACCCGCACGGGCGTCTTCGAGCAAGCGCAGGCCCTCGACCAGAAACTGGCCGGCGCGCTTGCGGTGCTTCTTGTCACGCAGCGACCGCAGATATTTGACGGTCGGGTTGGAGAAGCCGGTGATGAGCTTGCGCATGGATGGCCCTTTCTTCCGGGCGTCAGTCTTCGCCGAACCCGCCTTCGATCATCGCGCAGAGTTCTTCGAAGGCCGTTTCCGCGTCGTCGCCGCTCACGATCAACTCTACGGTGTCGCCTTTTGCCGCACCCAGCATCATCAAACCAAGGATCGAACCGCCGGCCGCTTCATTGCCGTCTTTTGCGACCCGCACCTGCGTCGCCTCCGACATGTTGGCGACCGCTCCGACAAACTTTGCGCTCGCCCGGGCGTGCAGTCCGCGCTGGTTCACAATCGTGATGGGGCGGCGAAACTCGGTCACGACGCGTCTCTCACCCTTTGCTGCCGGCGGCCTTGGGTTTGGAGCTTTCGTCGTGACCCAGAAGCTCGCTGGCCACCGTGATGTAATTGCGTCCGGCTGTCTGCGCGGCTTCAACTGCTTCGACCACGCTCATCGACTTGCGCGCTCCGGCAAGGCGGATCAGCATCGGCAGATTGATTCCGGCGATCACTTCGACCTTGCCGGTGTCCAGCAGCGATATCGCGAGGTTGGACGGGGTGCCTCCGAACAGATCGGTCAGGATGATCACGCCGCTACCGGTTTCGACCGTGTCGATCGCCGCCGCAATCTCCGCCCGGCGCTGCTCCATGTCGTCATTCGGGCCAATGCAGACCGTAGCCACGCCCTGTTGCTTGCCGACCACGTGTTCCATGGCTTGCACGAATTGATCGGCCAACCGGCCATGTGTCACCAGGATCAATCCAATCATGTGTGAAATCTGGTCCGTTCGCTCTGTTAGCCCGAAACGAAATGCGATGCGATCCAGGCCCTTGGCGGTATCAGCGCCGCCCGCGTTCGAGTTCGTCGGCCGCACGCGAGCCCAGATTGCGATGCCGAACAGTGGGCGAAAATCCTGCGTCGCGCAAGCCTTGCGCCATGCGTTCAGCGGTAAAGACGGACCGATGTCTCCCTCCGGTACAACCGAAAGCGACATGGACGTAGGCCTTGCCCTGGGCCTGATAAAGCGGAAGCAGTGTCAACAGCAGGTCGTGGATCTGCTCGAAGGCGGGAGCAAAACCGGGATCGCCGGTAATATGATCCGCGACTTCGGGGTCTTTACCAGTCAGATCGCGCAGGCCCTCGACCCAGTGCGGATTGTCTAGGAAACGCATGTCGAAGACGAGATCGGCCAGCGGCGGCATCCCCCGCGCAAAGCCAAAGCTGGAAACCGTCAGCGTCATCGCCTGCACGCTCGATTCGGCGAACAGGTCTCGCACGTGACCCTGCAGGTCATTGACCGACATATCGCTGGTGTCGATCACAGTATCGGCCCAGCGCCGAAGCGGCTCGAGCAATTCGCGTTCTGCGGCGATGCCTTCGCGCAAGGGTCGATCCTGCGCCATGGGATGGCGACGTCGCGTCTCGTTGTAACGCCGCTCCAACTCGCCGCCTGCGCAGTCGATGAACATGAATGTGACGGCAAGATCGTTACGCGTGTTAAGCTCCTTCGCCAGCTCGATGATCTGGCCCGGCACGAATCCGCGCGTGCGCGAATCGAAGCCGATTGCGAGTCGGCCTTGTTGGCCGTCGGGCTTGGCCAACAAGCGCTTGAGCAGGCGCACCGGAAAGTTGTCGATGGTTTCCCAGCCCAGATCTTCGAGAACGTCGAGAGCCGTCGATTTGCCCGCTCCGGAGAGACCGGTGACCAGAAGCACGCGCTGAGCAGCGGATTCAGGGGCAGGGGGGTCTGATTCCATGCGGAGACTTGTTGCGCCACCCGCCAGCGAAGTGAAGCCCTATTTTTCAGGTGATCACTGTTCCGAATCTGCGCAGCGCCCATTCGGCGCGAATTGCAGGCGCAATACTGCCTGGAACGAAGCCGAGCTCTGGGATGGAGCATCCAGCAATCTCTCGGTGCCGGGCGCCATCGGGCAGTCGTTCTGCGTCGTCGGCCAATTGCAGAAGCAATGCTACCGGCACTCTCTTCGCCACTGGAAATTCGAGGATGCCGACATTGCGAACCTCGAGCAGTCCGTTTGTGTTGGGCGGAGGACTGGCCAACAATCGCTCACCGTCGCGCTCCAACCAAACGCCGTCGTCCCCGATCAATTGCGCTCCTCGATCTATCAGTGCGAGCGCAAGGCTCGATTTGCCGGCGCCTGGAGGGCCTTGGAGGATGAGCGCGTTGCTGTCGATCGAGACGGCGCTGACGCCGCTGAGCAGGATCGGTTCGTCGCTCATGCGGCGGGAAGTCGGAATCGCAAACACGCACCTTCGGCACCGTCCGGGCGCGATTCTGCGGCGAGCGATCCGTCATGCGCCTCGGCAATGGCGCGAGCGATCGCCAGACCGAGCCCGGAATGGTTGCCGAAATCCTCAGCGTCGGGACGCAACGAATGGAACCGTTGGAAGACCTTCTCACGCGAGTCCTCCGGTATCCCCGGACCGGAATCGCACACCAGCAGGGTCACGCAGTCGCCGTCGTTGTCGATGATAACTTCGATTGCCGCTTCGGGCGGCGAAAAGGAAACGGCGTTGTCGAGCAGGTTTTCGACCACCCGTTCCAGACGCGCTCCCACTCCCATGACATGGGCCGCAAAACCGCGCGTCTTGAGCTCGATCCGGTTGTCCTGGTTCTCGGAGCGATGTTCGCGGCTGCCGATTATGGCGAGGACAAGATCGGCCAGGTCGATCCGTTCCAGGGTTGCGCGCGACATTTCGGCGTCGATCCGGCTGGCGTCCGAAATCTCGGTTACCAACCGATCGATCCGCCGCACGTCATGTGTCGCGATCTGCTCAAGCTCGCGGCGCAGGTCCGGATCCTCGACTTTCGGAAGCGATTCGACGGCGCTGCGCAAGCTCGCCAGCGGATTCTTGATCTCGTGGGCGACATCTGCGGCGAAGCTGTCGACCGCATCGATACGCTGGCGAAGAGCAGTGGTCATGTCCGACACCGCCCGGGCCAGAAGACCAATCTCGTCGCTGCGATCGGGGAGGCGAGGAACCTCCACTTCGCGTTCACGACCCTGGCGCACCTTGACCGCCGCACGAGCGAGCTGGCGCAGCGGGGTCACGATGGTCCGTGCGAGATACAGCGAAAGCATGGCCGACGCGAACAACACCAGCAGGACGGCGGTGACCAGCGTGGTGCGCGCCGCGCGAACGGTCGCGGTGATATCGACGGCATTCCGCACCGTCAGCAATGTGGCGCCATTCAGACCAACCGGCGCTGCAGCTGTGATCACCGGGGTTCCGTCGCGCCAGTCATACAGGTTGACCTGGCTCACTCGATCTTCTCGCGCGCGAACCAATTCGGGCCAGGCATCCGCCGTCTGGGCCTCGCGCGGGACGTAGTCGGTCACCGGTTCGGCGCTGACGATGGTGTCGACGGTGCGATCGAGCCAGCGTGCAAACTGTTGATCCCAGGTGTCGTCGCTGATGTCATTGAAAGTGAACGAGGGTTCGTCGAGCGCGAAACTGTCAGCCCACAGAAGGCCTTCCGCATCGAACATGCGCATCCGCATTCCCTGTTCCTTGCCGATCTGCACAAGCAAGGCCTCCTGCCGCTCGCGCGACACACCGGCGAGCGCTTCGGCCGAAATCTGCGCTTCGATCCGCGCCAACTTGAAGCGCTCATTGACCAGCTGGGTTCGGTAACCGTCGAGGTAGAACAGCCCACCGCCAAGCAGGGCCAAAGGCAGGATGTTGACGACCAGAATGCGTGCGGTGAGGGAAAACCGCCCAACCGGCGTCAATTTCTCGGTTGCGCGCGACACGAACGGCGCATCATCCTCGGTACTTGTCAGGCGCTGCTGCTCAGACATCGTTGAAGCTGTAACCTGCTCCATAAAGCGTATCGATCGCGCGGAAATCGGGATCGACTACGCGAAACTTGCGCCGCATCCGCTTGATATGGCTGTCAACGGTGCGGTCGTCGACAAACACGTCGTCGGGATAAGCAGCATCCATCAATTGGTTGCGGCTTTTGATCACTCCCGGCCGCGCGGCCAGCGCTTCCAGGATCAGGAACTCGGTCACTGTCAGGCTGACGGGGCGATCGTTCCAGGTGACGTGGTGCCGGGCCGGGTCCATATAGAGCCGCCCGCGATCGATACTGGGGTGAACGGGCTCGATCTCCGAGGGATCGGCTCCGAATTCGCGGTTGGGATCGGACCGGCGCAGGATTGCCCTGATCCGGGCGACAAGCAGGCGCAGGCTGAACGGCTTGGCGATGTAATCGTCAGCGCCCAATTCCAGTCCGGCTTCCTCGTCGGCCTCGTCATCCTTGCTGGTCAGGAAGATCACCGGCAGAGGCGAATGCTCACGCACGCGCTTCAACAGCTCCATGCCATCCATTTTCGGCATCTTGATATCGAACACGGCCAGATCGGGTGGGTTCTCGATCAGCGCTTTCAGAGCCGTCTCGCCGTCGGAATACAATCGAGTCACAAACCCTTCGGCCTGGAGCGCGATCGACACCGTGGTGAGGATGTTACGATCGTCATCGACCAGGGCGATCACCACAGAATCGTTGCGGCCATTGGCATCTGATAATGTGTCCGCCATTCCGGCTGTGTCCTCCCGCGCCTGAATTCAATCCATTGCTAGCGGTTTGCCGCGGCGGAAACAACGCGTTGCGAGCACGTTCCGGCGCAGTTGTCGCAACATAATTGGCCAACCGCCGCCGATGTGTTTGACGCAGCCCGGGACGGTGGATATGCGCGACGACACGGGATCACTCGCCTTTGCAGCGGCATTCTGCACATGTATGCATACGTATGCGAAAACGCGCTCGACAAGGTGCGATTCCCGCTTTTGAGATTTGTTTTCCGTGCCAGGAGATCGAGAGTTGACCCCGCTTGCCCATCCGCTGTCCGCCCAGGGAATCGAAACCCGGGCCGATATTCATGCCAACCTTGGGACGCCCGCTCTCGTCGAAGCTTCGCTCGCGGCAGATGAAGGCGCATTGTCCAAGCACGGAGCGCTGGTTGTCGAAACCGGAGCGCATACCGGGCGCAGCGCCAAGGACAAGTTCATCGTCCGCGACGCGACCACCGAAGACACCGTCTGGTGGGGCAAGGTCAACGTTCCGATGACGCCGGATCATTTTGCTGCCCTCAAGGCTGACTTCATGGCAGCTGTCGCACAGAAGGAAACTCTGTTCGTGGCGGACCTGTTTGGCGGATCTCAGCCCGAACATCGGGTGAATGTTCGCGTCATCAATGAGTTGGCCTGGCACAATCTGTTCATTCGGACGCTGCTGGTGCGGCCAGATGCTGATGAGCTGGCCAGTTTCGCGCCGGAATACACGATCATCGATCTGCCGAGTTTCCGCGCCGATCCCGAGCGCCATGGCACCCGCAGCGAAACAGTCATCGCGGTCAACCTGACCGAGAAGCTCATCCTGATCGGCGGAACGAAATATGCCGGTGAGATGAAGAAAAGCGTGTTCGGGATTCTCAACTACCTGCTGCCGACCAAAGGCGTGATGCCGATGCATTGTTCGGCGAATGTCGGTCCAGACGACAAGACCGCAGTCTTCTTCGGGCTTTCGGGCACCGGCAAGACGACGCTCAGCGCCGACGCATCGCGCACCCTGATCGGCGACGATGAGCATGGCTGGTCGGACACCGCTGTCTTCAACTTCGAAGGCGGCTGCTACGCAAAGATGATTCGCCTCAGCGAAGAAGCCGAACCAGAAATTTATGCCACCACCCGTCGGTTTGGCACGGTGCTTGAGAATGTCGTGATGGACCCGGCAACGCGCGAACTCGATTTCGACGACAATTCGCTCGCCGAAAACACGCGCGGGGCATACCCGATCGACTACATTCCCAACACCAGTGCTGACAATCTCGGTCCGGTCCCGGCGAATGTCGTGATGCTCACCGCCGATGCGTTTGGCGTCTTGCCTCCGATCGCACGACTGACCCCCGAGCAGGCGATGTATCACTTCCTCTCGGGTTATACGGCCAAGGTTGCCGGGACCGAAATTGGGGTCACCGAACCTGAAGCGACCTTCAGCACATGTTTTGGTGCACCGTTCATGCCGCGTCACCCGAGTGTTTACGGCAACCTTCTGAAACAGCGGATCGCCGAAGGGTCGGTCCAGTGCTGGCTTCTGAACACGGGCTGGACCGGCGGCAAGTACGGCGTCGGCCATCGCATGCCGATCAAGGCTACCCGTGCTCTGCTCAACGCGGCGCTCGATGGCAACCTCGATTCTGTCGAGTATCGCAAAGACGACAATTTCGGATTCGACGTTCCGCTCTATGTGCCGGTCCTGGCCGATCAGGGCATCGACCAGACAATCCTCGATCCACGCAGCACCTGGGCTGACAAAGCCGGCTACGACGAGACTGCCAGCAAGCTCGTGCAGTTGTTCATCGACAATTTCGCCGAGTTCGAAGCTCATGTCGATGAAGGAGTCCGCCAGGCCGCACCGGCCAATACTGTCGCGGCCTGACACACAAGTTTACAGTTGGAGAGGGGGGCTCCGCCCGGCCGACGCGCCGGAGCGGGGCCTTTTCTTTTGCGGGCAATGCGATCACAATCGACACCACAGATTCGCACACATCTGCAGCTATGAAGGGATCGTCTCAATGAGCATGCTCGACGGAATTTTGAAGCAGGTTGCTGGCTCGCCAGACACCGTTGCCAGCCTTGCCGAAAAGGTCGGAATCGACCCCGGTATGGCAGAAAAGGCGCTCGCCGCCTTGGGCCAGTCGCACGACGAAGATGGCGATACGGTCGAACTTGCTGCGCAGAAGACCGGATTCGACACCGGAGCGCTAGGTTCGATCATGGAGCAAATGGGCGGTGAGGGTGCGCTAGGCAGCTTCGCCGGCATGGCCAATAGCAGCGAGGGCGGCCTTGGCGGTATCATGTCGATGCTCGACCGCGATGGCGACGGCAATCCCATGGATGACATTGCCGACATGGCATCTGGCCTGTTCGGCAAGAAGTAAGTCATCAGACGGAAGAATTGAGAGGGATTGATAATGAGCCTGGCACAAATGCTGCAGCAAACCGGCGCAATTGGCGCCATGGCGAAGGAACTCGGGATTGACGAGCAGACGGCGGGGACCGCTGCAGGAGCTCTGCTTCCCGCTATCGTCGCCGGGTTCGGCCGCAGCGCGACCGGCGGCAGCGCCACGCCAGATCCGCTCGGCGGCCTGGGCGGCCTCGCCGGTGCGATCCTCGGCGGCAGCGGCGGTTCGGGCGGCCTTGGGGGCGGCCTTCTCGACGCTGTGCTCGGCACGAGCCCGACGCCGACTCAGCCGGGGAACGACATCCTTGGCAACATTTTCGGCAGCAAGGATGTGAGCCGGTCCGTGGCCGGAGAAGTCTCCGCGCTCACCGGGCTCGACGAGGGATTGCTCAAGAAGATGCTGCCGATCCTTGCCATGGCGGTCGCCGGATACATGGCGAAACAGGCGAGCGGCGGAAGCGACGCGACAGGCGGCGGCGCTGGTGGCGGAGCGCTTGGCGGAATTCTCGGCTCGATCGTATCAGGAATGATGGCGCGCTGAGCGCCTCCGCCGAATTCCATACTTGTCTCAACCTCACGCAAAATTTGGTGAGGGGTATGTAATTACGAATGGGAGCGAAACGGCGTCAGGTCGGAAGGGCTACCGAACGATCCGACCGTTACTCTTCGCCCTCACCGCCTTCGTCCTCACCAGACAAGTCCACCGTTTCCATCGTCTGCGCCAGCATGATGTCACGCCCGCTGATCTTGGTTCCCTCTTCGGTTCTGTCGAGGAGAGCGATAAGTGATTTGGCTGTATTCGTGCGCCCCGATCTGTGCGGGTCGTTGGCAATCGGAAGCAGTGAACTCTTGGCAAGACCAATTTTGCCTTCGTTCATTTGCATCACCGCCACGTTGTACCAAAGGGTCTTGTCGAACGGAGCCAACTGCGCGGCCCTTTCAAGGGCGTGGCGGGCATTTTCGGGCGGTTCGACACCACGCTGAACATAGCTGCGATAGTAATAGATCAGCGGTAACGGATGGTTATTCTCGCGCCGGTTTAGCGCCGTGAATGGCTTCATCGCCCGCTCGAACGCAGCATCCTGGTCGTCGGCATCGCGCGCGATGCGAAAAAGAGCGAAGCCTTTCTGGACGTAGGGATTGGTGCGTGACGGATCGATTGCAATCGCTTTGTCCGCTGCCGCGATTGCCGCATCATCGTTGCCCGCATCGTATTCTGCTTCGGCAAGCGCGGCCAAGACGCCGGGATCGCTCGGATACTTCGCCGCGACTGCACGCACTTCGACCACCAACTCTTCTGCCTGCTCCCGATCTACGCCGCGCTGCGAGCGCATCCGCAGCGGCATCACTTCCGCTTCGCCCTCGGGCAGCTTGCGCAGCGTCACCTTGCTTGATCGCAGTTTCTCGGGTGAGAGATTGTATGTGAACATGCGACGCTGGCGAACATACGCGTCGAGCTCCTTTTCCAGCTGGTCAAGATCGCCGAAGACCTCTTCACCGGCTTGGATCGGTGGCGCGCCGTTCAACACTTTCACCCAGTAATCGGTGATTTGGCCAGAGCGTTCCTTGTTGAAGGTCAGGTAGTGATAGAGCAGCCAACTGCGGCCATAGAATGCGTCATACCGCTTTCCTTTGTTGGCGTCGTACAGATCCGCATCTAGCAACTCGCGGATCGAGACGTCTTTGGCATAGGCAAGTTCTGTGCCTCGATGAATGGCCGGCCGTCCGATCAGGACGCTGCCGTCCTTCTCAAATCCTGCCGACGCAAAGAATTCCGCTGCGCCTTCGCTCATCCAGCGAGGCATCGCGTATCGCGAAGAGGAAATCAGGAAGTGGTGTGCGTATTCGTGCAATAGTATGATGGTCGAAAAGTGCGGGTAGCCGTTCTTGTTGCGAATATCCTGAACGAAAGCGCGAGACGCACCGGCGCGTGGAACGTAGAAACCGGCAAGCGTCTTACTCTTGGTCCCAGCGATCCTGCGCACATCGCGCTGATTGCCGACAACGAATATGACCACGCGATTGGAAGGGCTGGGTTTTTCGATCTTTCGCCCGGTCACGAATTCCATTGCGCTGTGATACCGCTCCAGATTTTCGGCAAACCGCCGAATGTCCTTCTCCTTGTCGTCGGCATAGATAACGAAGTGATCGCTCGACGCCTCGTACCAACCGGCGCGAGCGGGCGAGCTGAGCAGCAGCATGGCTGCGATCAAGGCGAAGACGGACAAGAGCCGTTTGGTCATGACGTGCATATCCCCTGCGCGATGTCTGCGACTGCATCGTGTAAGGGAACTATATGGAAAATGAACGGCTTGGCTAGGCCGAAACGGCTTCTGCTTCCGCCTGTCGGTGCTTCAAATCGTCGAGATACTGCCAGATCTGCGAAACCACGACCGATCCCTCGCCCACAGCGCTGGCCACACGCTTGACCGAGCCAGCGCGCACATCGCCAACAGCGAAGATGCCGTCGGTGCCGGTTTCGAAGGGGCTCTCGCGGCCTGCGTCCTTGCCGGTCAGGACGAACCCTTTTTCGTCGGTTTCGACCAGGCCCGAGAGCCATCCGGTGTTGGGTGCCGCGCCAATCATGATGAAAGCAGCGCGGGCATCCTGCCTGCGCTCTCCGTCCGGGCCTTTCAACGTCACCGCATCGAGCCATTCCTCTCCGTGCAGCGCTTCCATGGTTGTGTGGTAGTGGATTGTGATGCGCGGATCGGCCTCGAGCCTGCTTGAGAGATAGCTCGACATAGAGGCCGCGAGGCTTCCCGAGCGCACCAGCAGATGAACGTGCTTGGCGCTGCGCGAGAGGTACATTGCCGCCTGCCCGGCAGAATTGCCTCCACCGATTACGATCACCTCGCTGTTGTGGCAGAAGCGCGCTTCCATCTCGGTCGCGGCGTAATAGATACCCTTGCCTTCGAATTCTGGCAGGCGATCGATCGGAAGGCGGCGATATTGCACTCCGGTGCTGACTAGGATGGAGCGGGCGCAAATCTCGTCGCCGCCGTCGAGCGTAGCGCAAAAGGTGTCGTCTTCGCGGCGCGCGAGCGCTTCGACGCGGCGCGGCATTGCGAACCGAGTGCCGAACTTGAGCGCCTGGATCTGTCCGCGATAGGTTAGGTCTGTGCCGCTGATCCCGGTCGGGAAGCCCATATAGTTCTCGATCCGGCTCGAAGTTCCTGCCTGACCCCCAATCGCCATGTCCTCGATCACCAGGGCGTTCAGACCTTCCGAACCGGCATAAACTGCCGCCGCCACGCCCGCTGGGCCGCCGCCGACAATCAGCAGATCGTAAACCGTCTGCGAACACATATCGAGGTCGAGGTTGAGGAACTGAGCCACCTTGCGGGGGGAGGGATCGTCCAATTTGGTATCGGTGCCCACAATCACCGAGGGTTGGTGCCCGGTGAGGTCGCAAACCTTGTTGGTCTCCTCATCTCGGGCATCCATGTCGAAGCTCTCGAACGGGATACGGTTGCGCGACAGGAACCGCTCGACCGCTTGCACGGCAGGATCACGGTCCGCGCCAATAACCTTGACCGATCCGTTACTGAGCTCGAATTGCTTGCGGCGACGGGCAGCGAAGACGGTGATGATGTGGTCTGACAGTTCCGGCACGCGGCTCATCAGGTCCAGCATCGCTTCGCGCGGAGCTTCTATGACACGCGTGTCGATCGACGCCCGCATCCGCAAATAGTGCGTTCCGCGATTGAGAAATCCGATTTCGCCCATGAACTGAGTCGGGCCGAGGCCGGATTCGAGCAAGCGTTCATTGGTGTAAGGATTGACGACCTCGAGCTCGCCTTCGAGCACATAGACGAAAGTGTCCATTACATCGCCGATTTCAGCCACGATTTCTCCGGCTTTGTACGAACGCTCGCCGCCAATCTCGCAGATCGCATCGACATGTGCCTGCGCCAACGGCACCCGGCGCATTGTCTCGAGATCTTGTCCTAAACCTTCCATTTGCGCCTCCTGGCTGTGCCGTCCGGAGGCTAGATGGGGTTACGCGCGCGCGGCTGCAATATGGCGGCTGACGGTTTTGTCGACGACATCGAGGGGTGCGTTGCCGCCGAGGATAACGGCGGTGTTGAATGCCTTGAAGTCATAGGCGTTGCCGAGGGCGGATTCGGCGCGAGAGCGTTGCCGCACAATCTCGCTATGGCCGATCTTGTACGAGCAGGCTTGCCCGGGCCAGCTGCAATAGCGATCGACTTCGCCGGCAACTTCCTCGGGTTTTGAGCCGTTGCGCTCGATGAAGAAATTGCGCGCTTGCTGGCGCGTCCAGCGCTTGTGATGGAGGCCGGTGTCGACCACCAGACGGCAGGCGCGAAAAGCGAGGCTTTGCAGGTAACCGAGACGGCCAACCTTGAAATCGTCATAGGCGCCGAGCTCGTCGGCCAGCTGTTCGGCATAGAGTGCCCAGCCTTCGGAGAAGGCGCCGAAGGCCAGGATCGAACGGATCAGCGGCAGACGATTCGAATACTCGCCTTCCCACACATGGCCTGGGATCGCTTCGTGGAACGTCAGGTCGGGTAGATCGTATTTGCGGTGCAGATCGGTCGAACGCAGGTTGATCCAGAAGCGGCCCGGGATCTGGCCATCCTTGCTGCCCGCGCCGCCATAGGCGCCAGGCGCACCAGCTTCCTCGTTGATCGGGATACGACGAACCTCCATGTTCGGATCGACCAGCGTGTTGAACGCGCGCGGCATCTGAGCCTTGATCCAGTTGATCCGTTCCCAGATGAAATCAAAAATTTCCTCGCGACCCGGATCGCCCTCGGCGAATTTGTAGCGCGGGTCTTCGGACAAGGCCTGCATGCGCTCGCCAACTGTTCCTTTGGTGTAGCCGATGTCCTTGAGGATCGGATCCATCCTCCCGTGCAGCTCGGCCAGCTCTTCGAGCCCCTGCTCGTGGATTTCGTCGGGGCTGAGCGAAGTCGTCGTCGAAGCGCTTGTCGCCCACGAATACCATTCGTCGCCGCGCGGCTGCGCCCACATTCCGGCATCCGACTTGGCCACGGTGCGCTGGGCCTTGAGCTCTTCAAGCTGTCGCTGCAGGGCAGGGATCAGTCGGTCATTGACGATGCCGTTTGCCTGGCGAGATGCCAAGGAGGCCTCTCCCAGATTTGCAGCGAGTAGGGGAGCGACATATGCGCCGCCACTGTTCAGGGCATCGGCGATATTGGTTTCCATCTGCGCGATGGTCTTGTCGAGCAGGAAGTCGGGTGGAACCACGCCTAGTCCACGAGCGTCTTTGATCCGGTCGGTCTCGCCATCAAGCACTGTGCCAACTTCGTTCAGGCGCCCGAGGTAGAATTCGACGTCTTGTCCATCTCGCAGCGGCTGGGTTGCGCCAAAGAAGCGCGGGAAATCGATATAGCCGCCAACATTCTGGATCACGAGATACGGCGCGTTGCGCCAGCTGCCGACTGCGACATCGCCATAGGGCAAAGCCATGCCTTCAAGCGCATTCGAGAAAGCGCTTTCGACCACGTCGAACCCAACCTGTTGATCGGCGGTCAGGCCATCTTTGGGGTAGGCCCGTGCCTGCTCCAGCGCGCCACGCAAGGTCGCCGCATAGTCCGCGCGACCTTCCGCTCCAACTGTCCCGAATGTCCCGCGCCAGTTGGCGTAATCGCCGGTATCGACCCCAAGGCCTGTTGCGCGGCCAGGCTCGTGATCGAGCATCGCGTAAGCGATCTGGTCAAGCAGTTCGTCGGGCCCAAGCGCAGCGGGGGCGGACGCGCGATCGGCTGCGTAATTGGTCGCGCAAGCGGGCAGGAAAGCCAATGCGGAAACGCCGCCAAGCCCGACCAGGGCCTGACGGCGTGTGAAAGTCTTCGGAACGTCGGTCATGATCGCGGTGCTAGCCCGCAATCAGACCAAGTCAATCAACCTTTGAGGTGGTCGGGCACGATACCGCCAGACTGTGCGATTTGCGTCAGCACTGCCTTGTGCAACGCAATGTTGTCTTCCGCGGTGCCCGAATAATCGGTGTTGCCCATTTCAACAGCCAGGGACTTGCGGTTTTCATAGCTCGGGTCGACCTGGACGAGCTTCAGCAAGTCGGCGATCGAGGTCTGCCAATTGAGTTTGTCCGCGCCAGGGATCGAGCCGATTCGCTTCATGACTTCCTCTTCGGAGATCGCGGCGCGCTGCGGTTCGGCTGGCGCTGCTTCTGCGGCTGGTGCCTCGGCAGCCTCTTCCTCGTCCGAGCCGAAGATCGCATTGCTGATCGAGCTGAAAATTCCCATGTCGTCCCTCCATTGTTGTGAAAATCGAGCGTAGAGAATAGACGCCGGATGTTCCAGTCAAATGACGTTAAACGTCTCAGCGAGTAGCACATCAGCCAATGTCGGAATTCTACGGTGCGATAACCGGGTTCTTTGCATCCAACGTCAGCATCGTTCTGGCGCTTGTGATGTTGGCGGCGTTCGCATTGATTATCGGTGCGTTTGTGGTCTGGCGCCGGACGGGATCGCTCGAAAAGCCTGCCCTGATGGTCATCCTGGCTCTGGTCGCATTTGCCAATGTCATGATCTGGACCGTGCCGACATCGAGCGGCGATACGCCGGTCGATCAGGCCGAAGCCGCGCGGGAGGAGGCTGGTGCGCCGTAGCGCCCCAGCCTCGGGGGGAACCTATTCCGGGATTTGCCAGTTCACCGAACTGCTGAAGGTGCCCGCGACATTCGCACCATTGCTGTCGATCGCAGGATTGAACCGTGCGCGCCGCGTGATCAGTCGGCAGGTTGCGACGTCGAGCACCGAATGGCCGGTCGTACCCACGATTTCACAGTTGCTGACCCTGCCGGTTGCACTCACTTCGAGCCTGAAGCGGGCTACCCCTTCGCGTCCTTCGCGGATCCAGCGGCTTCGATAGTCGCGATCGGTGATCCATCCGCCCGGGGCGTTACGTGGAGTCGCTGCGACCGGGTCAGGTAAGAGAGGCGCCGGGGGCTCGATACCTAGACCACCCTCGACCTCGATCGGTCCTGGTATCAGATCGGAGCCAATCGGCGGTAGAGGGCCGACCTCGATATCTGGTCCCGGTGTCCAAGTGAAAGGAGTATCCGGTGCGGTTACCACAGAAGGTGCTGAGCTTTGCTGTTCGGCACGCTGTTGGGTGTTCGGGTCCGTCGGGGGCGGGGGTGGTGGTATGTCAGGCTGATCGACCGGTATGTCCCAGGTGGTCACATCGTCTTTCGGTTTTTCGAGCACGACAGTCACGGCCAGCCCTGTCACCAGAATTGCTCCAAATGCAGCCGGCACGCCGAGCGCGCCGAGCATGGCCGCGGGGTTCGGCCTGCGTGATGTTGCGACATAGTTCATAGGGGAATTCCTCTCCTCAATCGTCACGGGAGCGGAAACCAGTTCGAGCGTTCCAACTGGCACCGCTCAAGCGCAATGTTACAACGTGACATTTGGAATACAAGGAGTTTCGAGTTGCAGTTTGCGACCCGTTCGCAAATGCAACGGACTGATTTTTTGTAATAATGTTGTTCGAAGGTCCGGGAGTCTTTGTCATCCGCACGCCATCCGACGCGCGATATCCTCGGCCCTTTCGGGCCTACGGGCGGGCGGTCGCCCTTGCGGCCAGCTTCGCTGACCGTGCTCCGCGGGCAAGCCAACGATCGAGCGCTGTCTCGACGCCTGGGGCGTCGCAAGGTCGAACGGCCGTCGCGCCTTATGGCGCGGAAGCCAAGCAGCGCGGATGCGCTGCGCCCGGCGTCTGAGGGCGCAACAAACAAACGATCAAATAGCCTTCCGGCTATTTGATCGGGCAATCCGGCGACAGGCGGAAATCGAGATAATTGTCGACCGAGGCCATCATGTCTTCGATCTCGTTTTCGAAGAAGTGGTTGGCCCGCGGGATCTCGTCGTGGTGGATGGTGATGTGCTTCTGCGTGCGCAGCTTGTCGACCAGCTTCTGGACCGCGCTCGGCTGGACCACCGTGTCAGCGGCGCCTTGCACGAAGATCCCGCTCGCCGGACACGGTGCGAGGAAGCTGAAATCGTACATGTTGGCGGGAGGGGCGACCGAGATGAAGCCACGCACTTCGGGCCGCCGCATCAGCAATTGCATGCCGATCAGCGCGCCGAAGGAATAGCCTGCCACCCATGTGGTCTGCGCTTCAGGGTGGATCGACTGCACCCAATCGAGCGCACTTGCCGCATCGGAAAGCTCGCCAATCCCGCTATCGAAGCTGCCCTGGCTGCGACCGACACCGCGAAAGTTGAACCGCAAGGTTGCAAAGCCGCGATCGACGAAAGTCTTGTAGAGCCGTTGCACAATCCGATCGTTCATTGTCCCGCCGCCTTCGGGATGGGGATGGAGGATCATCGCAACCGGCGCGCGCGGGCGCGGTGGCGGAGAGAAACGACCTTCGAGACGGCCTTCGGGGCCGGGAAAGATGACGGATGGCATGAATGGACCTTGCTGAATTCGAGTGCGCAAAGTGTCGGCTGACACGTGCGAATGCGCGCCCTATATACGCGGAGTGCTCAATAGTGCAATTTTTTAAGAATCATTCTCATTAAGCCGAATTTGTCACATCGACGCATCTATCTCGACCATGCCGCCACGTCTCCGCTGCGCCCCGAAGCGAAAGCGGCGATGGAGGAGGGCTTTCGCATCTGGGCCAACCCGTCTTCGCCGCACGCGGAAGGTCGCAAGGCGCGTGCCGCACTGGAAGATGCACGCGAGCGGATCAAGGCGGCGCTGGGCTGGGACGGGGAATTGATCTTCACCAGCGGGGCGAGCGAGGCGCTCTGGATCGCGCTGAACCGCTCCAAGGCGAAACGACGGATAGCCAGCGCAGTGGAGCACGACGCCGTCTTCCTCGCTGCACCCGATGCGGAGATCGCGCCAGTTCACTCGATCAAGATAGCGATGAGCGTTCCGGAAGATATTGGCTTGTGCGGGACAGTCGATCTTGATCGGCTATCGGACTGCGCAGATGCCGTCGTTGCCGTGCAGCATCTCAATTCGGAAGGTGGCGTGGTCCAGCCAGTGTCCAAGATCGCCGAGATTGTAAGAGCACAAGGTGGCGTCTTGGTGTCGGACTGTTCGCAGTCGGCCGGGAAGTACCCTCTGCCAGATGCCGACATGCTGGTTATTTCAGCACATAAGTTTGGCGGGCCGATCGGGATCGGAGCTCTGTTGGTCCGCGATTTCAATCTGCTCGAACCGATGGGTGGGCATGAGCGGGGGTATCGCCAGGGCACCGAAAATGCACCCGCGGCGCTTGGCATGGCCGCTGCGTTGGAGGCGGAAGCGTTCCCTGCCTTGAGCACGAGGAAGTCCGAGTGGAGCGAGTTTGATGAGTTCTTCGAGGAGAATAATCCCCTTCTGTCGTGCACGACGTGTGGCCACATCAATGCGTTCTGGCATCCCGAATTGTCGGCTCAAGCGCTCTTGATCCGCCTCGACGCAATGGGATTTGCGGTGTCGGCGGGCAGCGCCTGTTCGTCGGGAACGTTGAAAAAGAGCAGGGTGCTCGATGCGTTTGGCATGTCGGATGAAGATGCAGCGAAGACCATTCGCGTGAGCTACGGCTGGAGCACCACGGTCGAAGACCTGGACCGGTTCGTCGAAGCTTGGAATTCGCTCCTATGATCTACCTCGATTACCAAGCCACCACTCCCCTCGCGCCCGAGGCGCGCGACGCAATGATCCGCTGGCTCGATGGGCCGGACGGGACCGGGTTCGGCAATCCGCATTCGTCGCACCGTATGGGCCGAATGGCGGCGGCCGCGATCGAGGCCGCACGCGACAAGATTGCGGCGCTGTTTCCCCCGGGCGGCAAAGTGATCTTCACCGGCGGTGCGACCGAAGCGCTCAATCTGGCAATTCGTGGAACGACCGGTGACGGTACGGTTGCGTTCTCCGCGATCGAGCATTCGGCGGTTGGGGATACGGCGAGGGATGCAGGTGGGTTCGAAGTTCTCGGTGTCACGCCCGACGGGCTGTGCGACCCGCAACAGAACCTGCCGGCCAAGGCTCGCATGATCGCCGTCATGCAAGTGAATAACGAGATCGGCACAACACAACCGATTGCCGAATGGTTCGCGCGTGCTCGAGAGAATGGCGCACTCATGTTGGTCGACGCCGTCCAGGCCTATGGCAAGATGCAGGTCGACGATGCCGACATGATCGCTGTGAGCGCGCATAAATTTCACGGTCCCAAGGGGATCGGGGCGCTGTGGGTACGCGACGGCGTGGTGCTCGATGAGGTCCAGACTGGAGGAGGGCAGGAGCATGGCCTGCGTTCGGGCACATTGTCTCCCGCGTTGATCGCCGGATTTGGCGCGGCGGCGGCACTCGCTAGAGAGCGCATGGCTGAGGATACCGCCCACGTCGAAGCACTGTGGACGCGCGCACGTGATTTGTTTTCCGATTGGACCCTCAACGGTAGCTCGGATCATCGCTGGCACGGCAATCTCAATATTCGTCGCGAAGGATTGGATGTCGCGCGGCTCATGTCCGAATGCCGCAATGTGATGTTCTCTGCCGGAAGCGCCTGCGCCAGCGGGTCAGGTCGTCCGAGCCACGTGCTGAAGGCAATCGGGCTTTCGGACAAGCTAGCCAAGAGCTCGATCCGGCTCGGTTTCGGACGCTATACGACTCTGGAACAACTTGAAGACGCTGCAAAAATCATCAATGCCGCCGCCATGGAGCAGGGGGTATGAGCATCACGGTCACTTTCATCGACCCGCGCGGCAAGACCGTGGAGGCCAGCGCCGAGCCGGGCGACAATTTGCTGCGAGTGGGGCAGGGGGCGGGGCTGCCGCTCGAAGGAACCTGCGAAGGTCAGATGGCGTGTTCGACCTGCCATGTGGTTGTCGCCGCAGAGTGGTTCGACAAACTGCCGGAAGCGATGGAAGAGGAAGAGGACATGCTCGACTTTGCCGCAGGCGCACGACGCACGAGCCGCCTGTCCTGCCAGATCGAACTGACCCAGGAACTCGACGGTCTCACCGTAAGCGTACCCGCCGAAAGCGCCGACGCACGGCGGATGTAGGCCTACGAATAGGGGCTGGCTGACCGCTCGACCCCCGAAGAGCGGCCAGCCAGTGAGGGCAGGCGCAGTCCAAGATACCTGCGCCCGCGAACGGTTCAGGCCTCGGCGACTTCGACCTCGGTCGGACGCGTGAGGCGCCGGACGAGCCACACCGCTCCGCCGATCGGGATGGCGACCGAACCAAGCAATATCATGATCGCGACAAGGTAGCCGAAGATCGAGCCGAGCGATCCAACGGCGCCTTGCACCGGCGCGAGGAAGTCGCTGCTGACCGGCACGCCGGTTTCGTAGCGAACGGTGACGCGCGAGTATGCGACGCGGCCCTCCATTTCCTTGAGCCAGCTGCGAACCTGGTCGATCTCTTCGTTGACGCGGGCGACGTTGCGTTCGGCTTCGACCAGTTCCTCGACGGTGCCTCTGCGGGTCTTGAGCACGTCGAGCAGACGGTCGCGCAGTTCGGTGCGCGAGCGCAGGCGCGCCTCGGTGTCGACCAATTGCTTGGACAGCTCGTCCGAGGCAATTTCGGCGGAGACCTGTTCGGCCCCGGCGTCCTCGGCTTCGTCTTCGAGCAGCGCTCCGAAAGCGCGCGCTTGCCGGCTTGCCACGGCCATTTGCAATGTGCCGCGTACCTCGCTGGCCTCCTCGCCGGACTTGTTCATGGCGAGGATCTGGCAAGAGCCCGGTCTTTGCTGTTCGCACAGGCTCGCATGGCGTCGCTGCAATGGACCGATCTCGGAGGCTGGCATCCGCCACTTGTAGTCGTAAGTGTAGGCCAATTTCGGCATGGTGATTGGAATATCGCCCAGAGCCGGGATGGCGGCGGTGTCTTCGCTTGCACTCATCGCCGAGTCTGCCGCTGCGTCGGTCGACATCTCGGCATCAAAGGCAGCTTCCTCGGCATAATCGCCGCTTTCGCTGCAGGCGGCGAGCGCAAGGCACGACACCGAGACTCCTACCAAAATCCACTTCCGCATCGATCCCTGAACAATCACTTGCCGCATTTCAGCCTCCTTTTTGCCGTAATGTCGCCATAATCAGGACACATTTCGCCTTATTTGGCAAGTGAGGAGTGAAACACTCACCATATCAGCAGGTTAATTGCATCCTCGTGGCTGTCAGAGAATGGCTGATCGCTGCCAAAATCAAGAAATGTGGCAGGATTCGCGACTCGAGAGATTGATTGGGCGCAGCCTCCGCCCCATTTGCAGCGAATGACTGCCGCCAATGACAGCCTCACTCCGCCGACAAGCTTGCGCGGGCGACTCCGCGCTCTGATCGAATCCGATTGGTTCGAACGGTTCATCATCACGGTGATCGTGATCAATGCGATTGGATTGGGGCTGGAGACCTCGCCCGAGGCCATGGCGAGCATCGGCCCCGTGGTGGAACAGCTGGACCGGATTGCGATTGCCATTTTCGTGGTCGAAATCGGGCTCAAGCTGTTCGTCTATCGCCTCGGCTTCTTCCGCTCCGGCTGGAATATCTTCGACCTTGCCATCGTCTCTGCCGCGCTCGTCCCAGCGGGTGAGCAATTCTCGGTACTCCGCGCGCTGCGGATCCTGCGCGCGCTGCGGCTGATCTCGGTCGTACCTAGTATGCGCAAAGTCATCGCCGGTCTGTTCAGCGCAATCCCCAGCATCGGCACAGTGATCGTGATGCTGCTGTTGTTGTTCTACATCAGCGCGGTGATGGCGACGAAGCTGTTCGGTGAGGCCTTCCCCGAATGGTTCGGAAGTCTTGGGGCATCGCTTTACTCGCTGTTTCAGATCATGACGCTCGAGAGCTGGTCGATGGGGATCGTTCGCCCAGTCATGGCCGAATATCCCTTCGCCTGGGCGTTCTTCGTGCCGTTCATCCTGCTTACCAGTTTCATCGTGCTGAACCTGTTCATCGGTGTAATCGTCAACGCGATGTCGGAAGCCACAGAAGGCGAAGCGCATGACGAACGCGAGATGATCCTGGAGGAGTTGCGGGGCCTGCGCGAGGACGTAAGCGCGCTGCGCGGGCGGAGAGACTAGCGTCAGCAGCTCCTCGTTTCCGCCAAGCGTTTGAAACGATGCATCATCGTTTCACCTGTCATTTACCATCTCGTTTATGCGCCGGTTAGCCGATCGACGTAACCAAGGCGGAAGAGCGGTTTGTTACTCCAAGACTACGAGGAATTCCGTAGTTTCGGAGGTGCGACGATGATCAAACTTGCAAGAAGCATCGGCATTGCGGCAGCCATGCTATCGAGCAGTGCCGCACTCGCATCCGATTCCGGTTGGATCATCTCCGAAGCCGACGGGCAGGTGTCGATCAATCGTGCCGACAAGGCCGTGTATGGCGCCAAGGGCACCAAGCTGCAGGTCGGCGACGTTGTCCGCACCAGCAAAGCCGCTCGCGCGGTTCTGGTTCGCGGGGACGAATTCTACATCGTCACGCCCAACAAACAGGTGCGGATCGTCAAGGTCGAGGAAGATAGCACGGCGACGAAGATCATGAACTTCGTTGGCAACACGCTTTCTTCGAATTCGCAGCACTCCAAGCTCAACCGACCCCTCGATGCAGCGGTGGTGAAAGGAATGGGCGGCGGTCTTGAGAATGGCCTCGTCGACAAGGGGGAAGTGGCACAGGAAGGAAGAGGCGAAAGCGACTGACACAGTTCGCCCGCTCCATTCGCCCAATCCTGTGGAAACGCCTCTCCCACGCGGGTCGTTCGATTGCTAAGCGCGGAGCATGTCGCAACCCACCGATTTTGACGATTCCGATCCGTTCGAAGCCATTGTAGACGCGCCGTTCGATGC
>CAZJZO010000017.1:0-42650 GCA_964550495.1 uncultured Porphyrobacter sp.
CGCGACCCGGCGTTTTTCGCCGCCCGCAAGGTTGTCGACCGGGCTGTCCCAAGGCGGGCAACGCAAGGCTTCCATCGCGATTTCGAGCTGGTTGTCGAGCGTCCAGCCATCGACCGCGTCGATCTTCGACTGCAGCTCGGCCATCTTCTCGCCCAGCGCATCGAAATCGGCGTCGGGTTCGGCCATTTGCGCGGACACGGCGTTGAATTCCTCGACCAGATCGGCGGTCTCGCGCGCGCCATCCTTGACGTTTTCGAGCACGGTCTTGGACGTGTCGAGCTCCGGTTCCTGCGGCAGGTAGCCGACCGTGATGTTCTCACCGGCCCACGCCTCGCCCTGGATATCGGTATCGATCCCGGCCATGATCTTCATCAGGGTCGATTTGCCCGCGCCGTTCGGTCCGACAATGCCGATCTTCGCGCCTTGGTAGAACTGCAGGTTGATGTTCGAGAGCACCGGCTTCTGGGCACCGGGGAAGCTCTTGGTCATGCCTTTCATGACATAGGCGTATTGCGCGGCCATCGGGGTCGTCCTTGTCGATCGAGTGAATGCGTGAGAGTGCGTTTGCAGCGCAGATAGGGCGGCGGAGAACCTAGGGCAAGCACTGACCTGCGGATCGGTGCCGAACCCCTTTTATGCCGCGCGAACAGCGGTTCCGGCCGAAGTGGTTAACTCGAGGGTCGACCCGGTCATTCCAGCCGCTGAATCGCCGGTCGACGCGACAGGCAAAATAAGTTGTTTTGCGGATGCGTTTGTTCGCCGCTTCTAAAGGGGCTCTTAACCATATTGACCTAACCCGCGAGAAACGGGAGCGCAACGGGTCGATGCAGACGCAGATTCTTGGACTTTTGACACCGATGATGGCGCTGCTTTTTGCGGCGACCTTCGCGGTGTTCTGGAAAGCGGGCCGGATGAAACGCCACGTGCTCGGCTTCGGTCTGGGATATGTCAGTTTCGCTATCGGGTATCTGGTCACTCATTTCCTTCCCGGCGATGCGTTTTACACATTCCACACAACCCAGTTGTTTTACACGTTGGGCGTGACCTTCTTCCTCGGTTCCTGCTGTGAGCGTGTCGGACAGAAACTGCATCTTCCTTCCATCCTCACCATCTACGCGATCACCGCCTTGGTGTTGGCGCTGGCAATCAACTTTACCGATGACGCCGGCCCGGCGCTGATCCTCGTCAATATCGGCTATGGCGCGATGTACATGGTCGGGTTGACGACGCTGATCAGTGCGCGGCGTCGCGAATGGACCGACATGGCGATCATCTTCCTCATCGCGTTTGCGGCTACCGATTTCTTTGTCAGGCCTTCGCTGTCGGTGATGTTCGAACAAACCATTCCGGCGGGCGAGTATCAGCAATCGATCTACTACTCGCTGATCGGGCTGGTGCTCGGTGTGAAGAACATCATGGGCGCGATGATCCTGATTGGCGCAACGATCGTCGAGTGGACGAATACGTTGCGCGAAAGCAGCGAGAAGGACTCGTTGACCGGACTCCACAATCGCGCGGCTTTCGAAGAGGCCATGCGAAACATTATCCCGCGAGCGCAGACCGAAGGGCGACCGCTTAGCCTGGTCGTGGCCGATATCGATCACTTCAAACAGGTGAACGATATCTGGGGGCACCAGGCGGGCGACCATGCGATCTCAGGCTTTGGCGAATTGATCGCAAAGATGGTCCGCGGATGCGACACGGCGGGCCGGGTTGGCGGTGAGGAATTCTGCATCGCGGTCTGGAATTGCCCCAACGAGCCGGCCGAGCGCCTCGCCGAACGGATCAGGATGGCGTTCACGTGCCTCAAGCACGAAGGTCTCAACGACGACATTCGCCTGACCGCCAGCTTCGGCGTCGCTACCGCACGCGAAGGGGAAACCTACGAACAGCTCTTCGGCCGCGCCGACGCGGCGCTCTATCAGGCGAAGTCGAACGGACGGAACCGGGTCGAGAATGCCGAGCAGCAACGCCTCGACGACAAGACGGCCATTCCGAATGCCGAGCCGGTCGAGCTGAAGCGCGCTGTGGCGGAGGGATAGTCCGCTGGACACCGGCTCAATCGCTGGATAGCAGCACGGGCCATGAAGAAAGTTTTCGCGCTTGGCGCTATCGCCCTTGCAGTCACCACATCTGCCGCCGTCTCTGCCGCCCCCGATCTGGAGGAAGCTGCCGACGTCGCGCTGACAAGTGACACGATCGCGTGGGATTTCGTCGAAGGCGTAACGACCGAAGTTGGGCCGCGTCAGGCGGGCACCGAAGCCGAGGTGCGCGCTCGCGACTGGGCCATGGCGTGGTTGAAGAAAAAGGGTTTCCGGAACGTCGCGAACGAACCGTTCGAGATGGAAACCTGGGTGCCGGGCGAAACGCACAGTGTCGAAGTTACCGCGCCGTTTCCGCAGCCTTTCGTGATCCAGCCGCTCGGCAACAGCGCCTCGACCGGCCCCGAAGGCATCATTGCAGAAGTCGTGGAGTTTGAAAGCGTCGCTGATCTGTCAGCCGCCGAAGACGGCAGCTTGACCGGCAAGATCGCCTATATCAGCCACCAGATGAGACCTTCGATGGATGGCTCGCACTATGGATTTGCCGGGCCTGTGCGCTGGTTTGGTGCCAGTATTGCCGCGAGCAAGGGTGCGATCGGCACCGTCATCAAATCGGTCGGCACAGATTACAGCCGCAATCCGCACACGGGCGGGACAAGTTTTCCCGCGCGGACCAGCCCGATCCCGGCGGGTGCATTGAGCATTCCCGACGCTGAAAACCTAGAACGGATGTTCGATCGCGCCGGCGACCGACCGATCACGATCAAATTGGTGCTGACTCCAAAGCTGTTGGGCACCACCATGAGCGGCAATGTCGTCGGCGAAATTGTCGGTCGCAATCCGGACCTTCCGCCGATCCTGCTCGCATGCCATCTCGACAGCTGGTGGAATGCACCGGGAGCATTCGACGATGGCGCCGGTTGCGGGATCATCGCCGCCGCCGCCCTCAATGTCGCGTCGACCGGCAACAATCTGCGCACGATCAGAGTGCTGTTCGCCGGGGCAGAGGAAGTCGGCTTGTGGGGGTCGAAGGCCTACAGCGCAGCCCATATCGATGAGCCGATCGGTGTTGGAATTGAAAGCGATTTCGGCGCAGATCGAATCTGGCGTTTCGAAAGCAATTTCCGAGAAAGCAATCCCGATCTTCATGCCAAGCTCGCAAATTCGGTCGCGCGATTTGGAGTTGCAAATTCGACGATTGTCGCGTCCGGCGGTGCCGATCTGAATATCTCCCGCGACCAGAACGGTGCGATCATCGATCTGCAGCAGGACGGAACGCGCTATTTCGATCTGCACCACACGCCCGACGATACGCTCGACAAGATCGATATCGCGCAGCTGCGCCAAAACGTCGCGGTGTGGACTCAGGTGGTCGGCATCCTTGCCAATGAAGAACGCGCAATCAAGAGCGGCGGCGTCATACCCACCGCACCTGCAACCATGGGCGAATAGGGGCTATCCGCGCATAAATCCGCCGAGCGCATTCGTCCTGCGATCCGGAAACAGGTTGGCCATCGTCGCTTTGGGGGCGAGCTCGAAGTGCTCGGCTATTGCGCCCGAAATTACGCTTTCAAGCGCAATGGTCGGTCTCAAGTCCCGTCCTTCATAGAGGTGGCTGTCGGCCAGACCCGGCCAGTCGGCCATGACCCTGCCGCCATTGACGGAGCCGCCCATGAGAAGAGCGGCGCCTGCAGTGCCGTGGTCGGTGCCTCCGGTGCCGTTGTAACGGACCGTGCGCCCGAATTCGGTGACCACCAGCACCATGGTCTTCGCCCAGGTCGATCCCATCGACGTGCGAAAGGCGCCTAGCGCAGCATCGAGTTGTCCGGCCTGGCGCTGAAACACCCGACGTTGGTTGGCGTGGCTGTCCCATCCGCCAAACTCGATCATTCCGATCCGCGCGCCGCCTTCGTCGCGCATCAGCGAGGCGGCCAATTCGCCGACCGCTCTTGCATCGCGCATATTCCTGAGGTGATCGGCGTTTGCCATCTCCTGCGTTTCCAGTGCGCGCATCCACAGACTTCCGAGCTGTTCGTCGCGCTCGTAAAGCCGGGAAACCCGGTTGAGAAAATCGTTGCTGGCTTGCGGAAGCGCGGAGGGCGCGTAGCTCGATGCCGGGGCGTCGCCGCGCAATGCCAACGGAATGGTTGGCGCCACCGCGAGCGCCTTTGGTGGTTCGCCCGTGCCGCCGCGCGGCATCAGCCCGACCAACCGATTGAGCCATCCGTCGCGTTTGGCGAAGGGCGCATTGCCGCCGGTCTCGAGCATGTTCTGCCCATCGAAGTGCGAGCGCTCGCGATAGGATGTCGCAGTTGCGTGAACGAACAAGGCGTCGCCTTCACCAAAGGCCTTGCCCACCAGTTCGAACGCCGGATGGATCGTGAAGAAATCGTCGGCCTTTTGTGCGCCTTGATAGTCCGGCAAGACACCAGAGCGCAGCCGGGCGAAGTCCGGATCGCCGGTTGGCGCAAGCATCGCCAGACCGTCGGCAGCACCGCGCAGCACGACCAGCAGCATATTTCGCTCACCGGGGGTTTGAGCGAAGGCCATGCGCGGCATCGCCACGCTGCCGGCGCCCAGCGCGAGCGTACCTGCCAGCATTGTGCGTCGATCAAGAGCTCGGATCATCGAATGCTACCTCCGCATCATTTCAGGAGCGACCAGGAACAGGCCGAGCGCCTGCGCATTGCTTTCTGCGCGGCTCAGCCAGGTGCGGGTGTTGTCCGATAGCGAACCGGGGAAAGCCTGTTCGGCGCGTGCCATCACATTTTCGGCAGGCACATTGCGCGCAATCCGCTCGGCCAGTTCCACCCGCCGATACAGCGCATCGGGTCCGGCCCAACTGCCTTGCTTGTCGTCATACCCGGCCGGTGAAGGCGCCCGCCATGGAACCTGTCCGATCTCGTTGAGCGCACCGGTTATCCGCCGACCATCCAGGTTCCTGACGCCCGCAAACCGCAGCGAGGCAACCAGCCATTCGAACGGTTGGCGGAATTTGACCGGCTCCGGAATCCAGACTTCGGATGAATCGATCAGCACGCGGTAGAGGCTGGCGAGATCGCCGCCGGTTCTGGCGAAGTCGGCTTCGAGCCGATTGATCAGAGTTGCAGGCGGATCGTCTCCGGCAAAATGCCGCGCCAGCTTGGTCGCGATGTGGCGCGCCGTCGAGGGATGGACAGCGAGGTCATCGAGGATGTTCCGCGCTTGCGCTGCGCCATTGTCGTCGTACCTGCGACCGAGCACTGTTCGCGTGCCCGGCTCGTGGGCGACTTGCACAAACACTGCCCCGCCCGGCTGGGGTGCGGAAAAGCGCTCGACCAGCGGAATGCCCGCGATGGTCCAGCCGGTCAGCGCCCGTGCCAGCTCGGTCACGTCTTCCTGCGAATAGCCGCCATCGACACCAAGCGTGTGCAGCTCAAGAATTTCGCGCGCGAGGTTTTCGTTAAGGCCGCGCGGCCCCCTGCCATTGCGGTTGCGACGCCTCCGGATGAAGCGCGAATTCGGACCGGTCGATTGGAATTGATCGAGATAGAGCAGCATCGCCGGATGCAGCGCAGCTGCTCTCAGCATATCGCTGAACTTGCCAAGGACGTGTGGGCGCACCGCGCCGAATTCGTGGTTGCCGACCTGATGCGGAGTTCCGGCCTTGCCTACCGAAACGCTGAAATGGTTGGACCAGAAATGCACCAGCCGCTCCATCATCGGCGCGTCGCTGGCTATCGCGAGATTGGTGCGCAAACCGATATCTTCTCGCAGGGCCTGCTGGCCATTGACCGCGGCGCGACGCAGTTCGGGCGGCAATTCCTCGCGCGCATTGCGCCCGGCGGGACTTGAATCCGCCATGCCGGACATGGCCTCGTTCTCGGCCCCGGCTTTTTCCAAATATTCCTGGCGCTTGCGGCGCTGATTTCGGATCATCCGCAAGAGTTCGCCAGCCTGGGCGGAGGTGTCCTTGCGCTGCTTCAGGGCAATCGGCTTTGGATCGTAGCTGTCGAATTGCGTCAGCAAATAGCGTTCGGGATCGTCAGGCACCCGATCGCCCAGGCGCAATCCGTAGCCGAACCGGTTGAGGGCGATATTCGCTGTCCGTTTCACGACACTGCGTAGTCCATGATCAGCTCTCCACTAGGTGCCATTCTGGCGTGGGAACGCGGACAAGTCACGTCGCACTGCGTCGCAGATTGTCGCGTCCGCATTGCTAACGGGGCAGGGGAAACAATCCTTTGCGGATCAGATCAATTTTCCGAAGTGATGGTCGGGGAGACTGGATTCGAACCAGCGACCCCCTGTACCCAAAACAGGTGCGCTACCAGGCTGCGCCACTCCCCGACACTTTCAACTTCGTTCTCGCTCCGGTGGGCCCGGCAGGATTCGAACCCGCGACCTAGCCGTTATGAGCGGCCAGCTCTAACCGCTGAGCTACAGGCCCCCGACGTCCGGATTTGCGATCCGGCAGCGAGACCGGCACAGCCCCTACAGCCGGTTTCCAGCAGAAACAAGCGTAGATGCGCTGCTATTTCGCCAATTATTCGGCGGCGGCGATAATCTCGGCCACGGTGGTGTTCTTCACACCGCGCTGATCGAGATAGGCATAGACCTGCCGGAACCAGTCATAGAGCAATTCGACGTCGCGCTCGGTCTCGGCATAGGGTGTGAAGCCGGGCGCGAGCGAGGGGCTGTGAAACGAGAGGACCAGAACCGGCAATTGCTCGTCGAGCGCAATGTCGACCCCGCGAATGGCCTCTTCTGCGGTTACCCCTTCGGGCGTCAGGGCGATCCGTTCCAGCAGGCTGAATTTCGAGAAAGCGGCATAAAATGTCGGGACGAACCGCTGCAGGCGTTGAAGCGGAACGCCAAGCTGGCGCAGGATACCCCAGTAAACCGTCGTAACCGGCAGTTCGAGCAGCTGATGCTCGGGATCGACCCAATAGGGTGACAGCGGGTGATGCGAGTAATCCGGACCCTGCTCGATGTGGTAGTCGAACAGCGAACGCACCGATGTATCGACCTTGATCCCGCAGTCCTTCAGCAGGTCGGCGCTGTTTGGCCCCAGACCGTATCGACCTGCCCGGTAAATCAATGGCGTCGTTTCGAACGCCGTTTCGATCTGGTCTCGCAGCGCCACGAACTTTGCCGCCTCGAGATCCTTGCTGAGATTGCCGGCAAAGGAGTTCTGGACGCTGACCTCTTCATCGAAGGGGGGATTGACCCAGGGATGCAATTGCACGCCGACTTCGGCCTTGCCACGTTTGACCGCGTCGCCGATGATCTCGATCGCCTTCGGATCGGTCGCGATCGGCCAGTCGACAAGATAGACTGGGCTGACATCAAGGCTTTCGCAGAATTGCTGAAACCGCGGTATCTCGGCCACGTGCTCAAGGCCGAATCCGTCGCGCTTGAACGGCCCCTCCCAATCGAACTCCTCTTCGGTGTCGACGGTAAGGAGGACTCGTTGACCGAACTCCGGGTCAAATCTCGCGTCGGCCGCCGACGGAGGCGGATCGAGCATCGAACCGGTCGACATCGCTTGTTTCCCCTGCCGCCCAAAATCCCCCGACGGGTCGTCTGATGCGACACCAGGTTCAGATGTGATCCCGTCGATCGCGGGCTAAGATGCTCCCGCGCATCCGCCTGCGTCAGACTGGCTAGGCAGCGCGTCTTCGCCGGTCAAGAGCGGGAGGCGAAGGATCACCCGATCGCCTCGTCGCACCAGGTCACCTCCTGCGCTGCGCGCTTCGGCCCGTGCCAGCCGCAGCGTGAATCCGGCGCCGAATGGCCCGGCATTCACAGCGCTCGCAATCGGTTTTACGTCCGCGGTGAAGATATCCTCATCGGTTGCCAGTTGCTCCGGTAGATCGCAACCGAGCCGCACGAGGCCTTCGCCATTCTCGAGCGTACAGGTCAGCATTTCGCCCGAGGCGCATCCACCGCCAAGAGTGGCCAGCAACCGCCAGATCATTGCCTCGGTTTCATCGTTGCTGACCGCAATGCGCAGCGGTTCTGTGTCGTCGTGCACCAGATCGATCCCCGCCATGCGCGGGCCCAGTACCGGTGTCAGTTGGCCAATCGTTTGCGCCACGACGGACGCAAGGTCGCATTCTCCGGTTTCGATCTCGATCGCCTTGGTTTCGAGCTTGGCCAGCCGGTCCAGTTCCTCGAACCCGGCCAGAATGTGCGCTGCATCCGCAGCAATTGCCGCGGCGAGTGCGCGATATTCGTGCGGAGCAGGCCCGAACAGTTGCTGCTGGATGACTTCCGCATAGCCCTGCACCGCAGTAACAGGGGTGCGCAGTTCGTGCAGCAACTGACGAACGCGATCGGCCTCTCGTGCTGCCAGATCTGTCGCTTGCGACTGCGCGCCGGACGGCCGGCGAAAGCGGCCGACATAGCCGGCAAAGTGGCCGGATTCGGCGAACCGGGGTTGGGCATCGACGGTCCAGTTGCCGGCAATGGCTTCGGCGCCATCCAGGTCCAGCGAGCAGCCTTCAATCGGCTGGCGCCGCGTAAAGGCGCGCTGGAATGGGTCGTCGTTTGCGCTTTCACCCAGAATTGGCGGAGCGATCAATCTCGTGCCGATCACCATGGAGGCCGCTTCCGTGTCGGCCCATTCGACCCTTCCAGCGGCATCCGCAGCGAAACCGAAGCTCGAAATTTGGCGGTCCGGTGCGGCTATTTCCTCATTGAGCGGCAGTCGCGGGGACAGCTCGGCATCGGCCGCGTCGAAATCCCGTGTGCGACGGAACTGCGCGATCCGTTCGACCAACGCCGATATCTCGCTACGACCGACTTCTACCGGATCGGGATCGGTGGTCACGGGACGGCCGCCTAAGGTGGGGGGGCTGGTCGCTTGCGGTTTGGAAGGCTGGAACAGTTTTTCATCGGGATTCCGCTCGAAAGCTTGAGAGCCGGACGGCGCTTGGCCCGGGGCCGCCGAGGGCGATGGCAGCCCCCGGTCATATACCCCGAGACGGTCCAGCAGAGTATCGGCATCGACAGGCAAATCGCGCCGCAGCCGCAAGAACCCGCGAGCGCGAACCGGCAGACGCGGAATCAGAGCGGACCAATCCTCTTCGGACAATTGCGCCCGGGTCAGCGCAGCTGAGGCCACTTCGGGCTCGAAATCGGCCAGATGAGCTGTGAGATCGGCGCTGCGCAGGCGCCAGCCGGGTTCGCGGATCATCGCCGCGCGTTCGTCTGCCGGAATTCGCTCCGCCAGCGCGTCCATTCGCAGCCATGCGGCGGCAACCAACGATTGGCTCTGCGCGTCGATCGGTCCGAATTTCCGATTTCCCAGGATGTCGAGCAATTGCCGGAATTGCGTACGCACGCCCGCTTCGCTGTCGCCCCGTTGGCGCAGCACGGTTGCAAGGCGGTCGTCAAAGAACATTTCCGGTCTCGTATCTCCCAGGCATACGCCAGCAATCCGCACAATGCGGACCGATTCCGCGCAGCTGTACCAGCCCTTCGCATTTGTCACAGGGTAACACTTGGAGTGCGTTGCAAAGCGGGACAATTGCTGTCACACATAATATTATTGTTCACGCGCACCATTCAGTGTGCATGTTCTTACGTTCTATTGTTGCGGCGTGACGCATTGCGCGGCAATTTGACACAAAGTTTCTGGAGTTAGCGCCATATGGCCAACCTGGACGATATCGACAAACGCCTCCTGTCAGAGCTGCAGGCCGAGGGCCGGGTAACCAATGTCGAGCTGGCACAACGGGTCGGATTGACCGCGCCGCCCTGTCTGCGCCGGGTGCGGGGTCTGGAAGAGGACGGTGTCATTCGCGGCTATCACGCCGATCTCGACCCGTCGAAGCTCGGCTTTGCGATAACCGTGTTCGCGATGGTTAGTCTGAAGAGCCAGGCGGAAAGCGCTCTGCGTGAATTCGAAGAGGCGATGCGCGAACTGCCCGAAGTGCGCGAAGTCCACATGCTCAACGGGGAGATCGACTTCATCCTCAAGATCGTAAGCCAGGATCTTCAGAGCTTTCAGGAGTTCCTGACCAGCAAACTGACCCCGGCGCCGAACGTCGACAGCGTCAAGACGTCGCTGACGATCCGCACCGCCAAGCATGAGCCGGGAGTTCCGCTCTAACCGAAACCAGCCGGAGGCATGCCATGAGCGATGAATTGTTCGGGGTCGACGACGGCGCGCAGGCCGAAAAGCTAGCCGAACCGATCAAGGGACATTGCCTGTGCGGCGAGGTGACCATCACGCTCCACGGCACCCGCCCTTTGGTGGACATATGCCATTGCGACATGTGCGTGCGCTGGTCCGGCACATTCCTGGGCGGATTGAGCGGCGACAGCGCCGACATCACCGGGCGCGATTCCATCGGCATCTACAAGTCGAGCGAATGGGCTGAGCGGGCGTTCTGCAAGACCTGCGGCAGCAACCTGTGGTACGAATTCACGCCGACCGGCCACACCAGCTACCTCGCCGGGCTGTTCGATGTGCCCAAGGGCCTTGGCATCCTGCAGCAGATATTCGTCGACGAAAAGCCCGACTGGTACGATCTGGCCCAGAAGTCTCCGATGAAGACGGGCGCTGAAGTCATCGCCGAAGCCGAAGCGGCGGGGTTTGTGTTCGAGTAAGGAGTAATGGCATTGCAGGACGTACCGCCAGCCGACCTTCCGCCCGAACCGCCAAGTACGGTGGTGCAAGACGTTCAAACCGACGCAGCGGAAGCTCCTTTAGCAATCGAGGAACGAGATGACGGCACAGTAGTCATCGACCTCAAGCCGCTCGCACCCAAGCCGGTGGAAGAGGAATGCATCGAAAGCGATCCGAACCCGCTCGACAACGGCATCGTCGTATGTGGCAAAGCGACAACTGATCAAAAGCTTACGTCAGAATATGGACCGGTTGACGAGCCAGACGAGTTTGCCAGCGCAATACCGCGCGCGAAGTTTCGCATTTCCGATGACGCCACCGGCGAATTGAATGCCACGAACCCGACGGTGGGCGGCTTCAATGCGCAAGGCGTTGAAGCGAAGGTCCGGATCGACTTCTAGCGCAAGTTCAACTTTCGGGATCGTCCTGGCCGAACACTTTCTGATCCGGCAAGAACGGTGCGATCATCAATCCCGCCATGGTCATGGGGTAGTTCGGTGCGGTGCCGATTCCGATCTGGTCGTGCGGTCGCTCTCCCTTCACCTTGTGGAACGTTCCGAACAGGATGTCCCACACGATGAACTCGCCCCCATAGTTGGAATCGCCGACCTCCTTGTTGGGGTAGTGGTGGTAGCGGTGATTGTCGCCGATCGAGAAAATGTACTCCCAGAACCCCAGCTTCAGATCGATGTTGGAGTGCTGAAAGATGCCGATGCTGAGCTGCATGAAGATTGAAACCATGATGATCTCGGCCGATGGCTGCAGCAGGGCGAAGGGCAGGACATAGAAGAAGGCCTGACCCACCACTTCAACCGGGTGGCTGCGTATTCCGTTGAGCCAATAGAGGCGCTTGACCGAGTGATGCGTGGCGTGAAACCGCCAGAGGAAGGCATTTTCGTGCATCGCGCGGTGGAGCCAGTAGCGGAAGAAATCCTTGATCAGGATGAACAGGAAGACTTGCACGACACCCGGCAGATGCGACGGCCACAGACCGTGGCCATAGGGTTCGAGTAACTCGACCAGACTGACGACAAAGAACACCGCCATCAGGTATTTGGCGAAGCCGTTCCAGAATGCGCCCGAGACCAGCATCATCAGGTCGACCGACATGTCGTTCTGGCCTTCAAGCCAATTTCGGCTGAACGGCATCAGCCGCTCCAGGATCGCCGCGTAGGTGCCCATCGCCGCAAAGACGAGCGCGATGAAGGCAGCCGATTCAAATGTCGCGCCCCTCGACGCGAGCCCGAACCCGACAAACAGCGACACGACGATCGTGATCGGGAAAATCAAGTGCTGCAAGGCTGTGCGCAGCCGAGTCCCTTCAAGTCGCGCAGACAGCCAATCGAGGCGACGCATGGTCCAGTTCCAGGGACGCACAAGCAGATAGGAACCCGACCACTCAATCACATTGAAGGGCAGGCCGATCCACTTCTCGACTTGTCTCGCGAGCGGCGCGCGCTCGGTGACCGGCCGGTTCTTCAAAGGGTTCGCGCCCAGCAGTTCCATAGCTCTTCAATCCACGAATCGTAAAATGAACGTGTTCAGTATATTAGGGCTTGGATTGGCGTCAAGCGCAGTTTAGCGTGAACTTCTCCTGGGGTTTCGGGAGCGCTCAAGACCTTCGAGAACATGCCAAGACCAGCAATCACTTCCGAAAAACGCGCTGAAATGCGAGCCCATGTGCGCGAGGCGGTGCTGCGCGTCGCTCGCAAACGCGGACTGTCCTCGGGAGATACGCGGGGGTGGAGCGAGATTTCGATCAGGGATGTCATCGCCGAGGCGGGCATATCGATCGGAACGTTCTACAAGTACTTCAAGGATCGCTCCGATCTTGCTCAGACGCTTTGGCTTGAACCGGTCAATGATCTGCGGAGCTTGATGCAGGCTCGGTTCGACGCGGCCGCGGATCCGACCGAGAAAGTCCGTGCGTTGCTCGATAGCTATGCGGGCTTCGCGCTCGAAAACCGTCGTCTGTTTCGCGCAGCATTTCTGTTCGTGCGCCCGGACGACAATCCACGCCCCGATCCGGTCGCACTCGAAAGCGAAGTCCTTTATCGCGGACTGCATGCGGCATTTGTCGACGGGCAGCGATCGGGCGACTTCCGGGATTTCGACCCGAAAGAGATGGCGCAGCTTTTTTGGGCTGCGATCCACGGTAGCCTGGCGCTGCCGGAGAATCTCGACCGGTTTCAGTTCGACCCACCGGCTCAGCTATCCGCCAACATGGTCGAGGCGCTTATGCAGATGATTGCAGCGCCTCCTGACCAGGATGGCGACTAGGAGGCGGGTCAGCCTTCGCGCTCGAGCAGGCCGAAGAAGCCGATAACTTTGACGATCTTCCCGGCATCGTTGACTTCGGTCATGTCGAAGCCGTTCATCAAACGCTTGTCGCCCATGTCGATCTTCCAGTGATAGCGGCAAAAATTGTTCTGAATGTCGATCTCGCTGTTGCGGGAATAGACCGCACCGGGGATCTGTTTCTGCACCAAGTGCACCATGTCGACGAAGGCCTTCCGCCCGACGATATTGTGGTTGGGATCGGCGAAATGGACATTGTGTTCGAGCGCTTCCGCGGTCAGCCGCTCGATCTCGGCGGCATCGGTGGTGTTCCAGATTGCCATCATCTTGGTGAGGTTATCTATTGCGGCTTGCATGAGTATCTCCATCGGAATGGCGCTGATCGATAAATAAACCGACCGTTGGTTTGTTTTACTCAACCCGATGAAATGTGTAAAGGTCTCGCATGGTCACGCAGAAGCAACGGTCCGAGACGACACGGTCGACGCTGATGGCGGCGTTTCGAAAATCGCTATTGGATCAAGGGCTAGAGGCGACCACGACGGCGAAGATGTTGAGCGAAACGGGCCTGAGCAAAGGCGCGCTTTACCACCATTTCAAGAGCAAGACCGAGATTATCGAGGCAATCTACGAAGCCGAATCGCATGGGGCGATCGAACGCGCTTCGGCAACGGTCGATCACAACTCACCCCCACTTGAGCGACTGCGCGTGGCCTGCATCGCCTGGCTCGCAGAGGTTCAGGATCGCGACGTCGCGCGTATTCTGTTCGAGATCGGACCCGAGGCGCTCGGTCCGGCACGCACCAAGCAGATCGAAGACAGGTTCAGTCTCGGCGTGTTCGAAAGCCTGCTGAGCGAGGCCAATCGGCGCGGTGATATTGTGCTGCCGGATCCTGCGGTGGCCGCACGGCTTTTGAATGCAGTCATGGCCGAGGCGTCATTCGCTCAGCAGAATGGCACCACCTCGCTTGGAGCGCGCACCGGCAAGCTGATCGACGCGCTTATCGATGCGGTGGCGGATTAGGTTTGCGAGGCCGCCGGAATTGCTACGCCAGATCAGTAGTATTTGCGGTTGATAGACCTAACGAACTCTTCGGTTTGCGAGGCGAAAGCGTCGCGCGCTTTCTCGATATCTCTCTGTTTGGCCGAAAATATCGCTTCGTGGGTCGACTTCTGAATCTCAGCTCTTTTTAGCGCTTGTTCGGCCGCATGTTCGCGCGCACCCGCCCAAATCTTGCCGATCGCTTGCATTTCGCGACGTTGGGCATTGGCGAGTTCAGCGGTTGTGCGCGCTCTCAGGTCGTTGAGGCGACCCTGGAGGCTCTGAAGTTCCTGATCGATCTCGGCCGCGCCTTCGTGCTTGAACACCCCGAGCATGACCGACCACGCTTTGAAAGGCTCGATCCAGGCAAGGGCGGAGTCGCACATTTGCATGGTGTCCGTATATCGCGCGACCTTCTCTTCGGAATGCAACTCGGGCTCGCGCTCGCTCAGGAACGCTTCAATCTTGTCCATTCCGGGGCGGATGGCACCGAGTTTTTCTTCGTAAATCCGATTTACCTTGTCCGCACCTTGGTCCTGGTCTTCAAGCATCGATCAACTCCTATGGCACTGGCTGAGGCTCACCCTGTCAATTGCAATACTTGTCAATATCGCTCTGAATTTTCTGAATATTTTCTTCACTTTGAGACTCACGGGATTTGGCTGCTGCCAAGAGCTCCTTGTTGCCTCGAACTTCGGATCGCGCGGTCCTCAATTGGCTCTCGCGGTCCTTCACGCGACCATCGGCTTCCCTTTGCACGCCTTCCGCTTCGTGTTTTCTCTTTTCCAGTTGCTCGAACTGGTTCTTGAGCTGTTCGAGCTCCAGATCATTGTCAGGGCCGAGAAAGCCGTTGAGCTTTCTCTTCACTTCCCGCCATTCGTTGACGATCGTTCCCAGATCGCCATGCTTTTCTCGCAAGTGCTGCTCGGCTTCGCGCAGGTTTGATTCTGCTTCTCGAACCTTGCCTTCGAGTTCGCGTTGCGTGTTCTCCAGATCTCGCACCTCGCCACGCTCGCGCCGTCGGCGTTCGACTTCTGCTTCCATGCGCCGCCTGGCTCGATTGCATTCGTACTCGTCGGGCATCTCCTGATTCCTCTCACCAAATCAGACATTAACTCGAGAATAGCGGCTCCAAAATTGCCGCAAGTTCTGTTTTGGCGAACCCTATGAGAGAACCTTGGCATGCATTGTGTCAGGATTCAAACAGCAGGAATTGCTCGGAAAGCGGTTCACTTGCCGAGACCGAGAGCTGGTTTGTTCGATTCAGTAGAAATGCAAAGAACGTGTCGGAGGCGGTTCGCCACCGAACGATTTCGTGCTTTGTCCTAAGTGTCTCGCTCAGCGAGCCACTCCTCCAGCCACTTGATCGAATAATCGCCGTGCAAGACATCATCCTGGCGCAGCAATTCCTGGTGCAGCGGGATGTTGGTCTTCACGCCTTCGACCACCATTTCTTCCAGCGCGCGACGCAGGCGCATGATGCAGCCTTCCCGGTCGCGGCCATAGACGATCAGCTTGGCGATCATGCTGTCGTAATAGGGCGGGATCGAATAGCCCGCATAGAGGCCTGAATCGACCCGCACATGCATACCGCCGGCCGGGTGGTAATATGTGACCTTGCCGGGCGAGGGCGCGAAGGTGAATGGGTCTTCGGCGTTGATCCGGCATTCGATCGCATGGCCCCTGAACTCGAGATCGTCCTGCGCGACCGATAGCGGTTTGCCGGCCGCTATACGGATCTGCTCGCGCACCAGATCGACCCCCGTGATGGCTTCGGTCACCGGGTGTTCGACCTGCAGGCGGGTGTTCATCTCGATGAAGTAGAATTCACCGTCTTCCCACAGGAACTCAATCGTGCCGGCACCGCGATAGCCCATATCGCGCATCGCCTTGGAGCAAACTTCGCCCATCCGCATCCGCTCTTCCTGCGTGATGACGGGAGAAGGTGCTTCTTCGAGCACCTTCTGGTGGCGACGCTGGAGCGAGCAATCGCGCTCGCCCAGATGGATCGCATTGCCATTGCCATCGCCGAATACCTGGAATTCGATATGGCGCGGATTGCCGAGATACTTCTCGATATAGACCGTCGCGTCGCCGAAAGCGGCTTTGGCTTCGCTGCCGGCCTGCTGCATAAGGCTTTCGAGCTGGTCCTCGCTTTCGCAAACCTTCATCCCGCGCCCGCCTCCGCCAGAGGCGGCCTTGATGATGACGGGATAGCCGATCTCGGCAGCGATTTTCCGACCTTCTTCAGGATCGGAAACCGCTCCGTCGGAGCCCGGAACCAGCGGCAGGCCAAGATCGCCAGCGGTCTTCTTCGCCTGGACCTTGTCGCCCATGGTGACGATGTGTTCGGGCTTGGGGCCGATCCACTTGAGATCGTGCGCCTCGACGATTTCGGCAAACTTGGCGTTCTCCGAAAGGAAGCCATAGCCAGGGTGGATCGCGTCGCATCCACCGACTTCGGCGGCGGAAATGATGTTGGCGTGGTTGAGGTAGCTGTCGGTTGCGGGCGGTGGACCGATGCACACCGCGTGATCGGCGAGCCGCACATGCATCGCATCGGCATCGGCGGTCGAATGAACTGCGACAGTCTCGATCCCCATTTCGTGCGCCGCACGGTGGATGCGCAAAGCGATTTCGCCGCGATTGGCGATCAGGATGCGGGTGATACTCATCGGCGTCGGCTTAAGAAATGACGACCAGAGGCTGGTCGAATTCTACCGGTTGGGCATTCTCGACCAAAATCGCCTTGATCGTTCCGGACTGGTCGGCGGTAATCGGGTTCATCACCTTCATCGCTTCGACGATGAGCAGTGTTTCGCCTTCTTTCACGCTGTCGCCTGGCTTGACGAAGTTTGCGGCGCCCGGTTCTGGCGCGAGATATGCGGTTCCGACCATCGGCGACTTGATGGCGTCGGCATGGTCTTCCGCAGGACTTGCTTCGGGGGCCGGTGCGGCGGCGACTGGTGCGGGTGCCGCAGGAGCTGCGGCCACGGGGGGTGCAACGGGCGCGGCGACGGCTGCAGCGACGCTGCCGCGCGCTACGCGGATCTTGCGATCGTCATCCTCGACTTCGATTTCGGTGAGGCCGGTCTCGTTCAGCAGCTCTGCAAGCTCGCGGACGAGATCGGAGTCGATATTCATGCCGGATTTCTTTCCGGCACCTGGCTTACCGTTGGCCATGCAGTCCCCTGATATGATCCCTAGGAATATCGTGGGTGACTATTCACGCAGAATGCGGCTGGCAAGTGGCAAAGGTTGCAAAATTCGCAAAAGCGCGTGTTTGTTCAGATTTCGCCTGACGCTACGGCTTCAAGCGCGAGGCGGTAGCTGTCGGCGCCGTGCCCTTCGATTGTCTTGGCCGCTGCCATCCCGACATAGGAGACATGCCGAAACTCCTCGCGCCTTTTTGGATCGCTTAGGTGCACTTCGATAACCGGAGTGGTTATCGCCTTTATGGCGTCTAGAAGCGCAATCGATGTGTGGGTGTAGGCCGCTGCGTTGAGCAGCACCGCCCGCGCGCCTTCGGCCTGGGCCTCGTGCAACCAATCGACCAGCATGCCTTCGTGATTGGTCTGGCGCATGTCGATGGCAAGTCCCAACTCGCGCCCGCGATCCTCGAGCATCCCGGCAATCTCGTCGAGCGTGGTCGCGCCATAAATCTCAGGTTCGCGCAGGCCCAGCAGGTTGAGATTGGGGCCGTTTAGGACGTAGATGGTGTCGGTCATGTGCCGGAGATAGCGCTAGATCGGCCCGAGCGGAAGATGGGCTGATGCACAGTGCAAGCCTCGGCTTCATGGAGAGAGCGTATCCGAAAACAGTCGCCGCAGCACGAGGAACAGCGCGAAGCATCCGAGGGCAATCGGCGTGAGAATGATCTGGATGAAAAGGAGAGAGAGAACAGCCGTCGAACTGCTGGTCAGATCAATCGTCGATTGCCAGGCGAAGAAGGTCAGGAGCGCGATGAATGAGGTTGCTAGAGCCGCTTTCCGAGTTGACT
Source organism: uncultured Porphyrobacter sp. (assembly GCA_964550495.1). Lineage (GTDB taxonomy): Bacteria > Pseudomonadota > Alphaproteobacteria > Sphingomonadales > Sphingomonadaceae > Erythrobacter. Next base: position 18,000 of record CAZJZO010000017.1, read on the forward strand.
GATGCTCGCTCAAGAGCGCCGCCAACAACATCGCGATCTGTGGCATTGCAAGCAGAGCTGCTGAAAACGGCAGGATTGTGAGGTATTCCCACCAGTGCAAGTCGGTCGGGATTCCAGTGACAAGCATAGGAGCGAGACAGAGAATTGCTCCGACCAGAAAGCAGCTTCTTCTTGAGGCTAGCGTCAACACTCCAAAGATTTAGGTGCCTGATCCGAGGATGTCCAACTGCGTTACGGCCGCGCCAGGTGCGAAAGCGGCTACTTGTCGACGCCTTTGACCTTGCCCCACTGTCGCGCGGCGGTGTAGCCGAGGTAGCCGGTGCCAAACAGTGCGTAAAGCGCTTCGGGCAGGGCGGCGAGATAGGCGGTCATCCCTTCGCCAATGGCTCGCGCGGTCGCCGGATCGAAGGCGCCGATCACACCCATCGGCACCGAGAACAGGATCAGCGCGTACATCACATAGAGGAAACTGGGACGGGCGCGGCTGGTCCACGGGTCGGCGCTTTGCGCTTCGGCGACGATCGCCTGCAGCCGCGCTTCGATCAGCTGCATCTCCTGGGTGCCTTCGAGCTTGAGCAGTTCGAGTTTGGCCCGCGCGCGCGCTTCCTTGTCGGGAATGATCTTGTCGATGATCGATGTGATCGGTCCGATCAGCGTGTCGAGAATGCCCATGTGGTCCGCTCCTGTTGCCGAGTCGCGGCAGGAATAACCAAATCGGTGATTGTAGGAAAATTCCTGTGCCGTTCAGGATTCGCCAGTTTCGGCGAGCAATCGTTCGGCCAGTGCCAGGTGCGGGCGGTCGAGCATGTTGCCGTCCAACGCCACCGTTCCCTTGCCGGGATTGTCGGCGAAGGCCTGCACCACTGCCTTGGCATGCGCGATTTCCGCGGTACTCGGTGTAAAGGCCGCGTTGATCGGGGCGATCTGCGCCGGGTGGATCGCGAGCATTCCTCTGAAGCCCTGCGCGCGGACCCGGCGGGCGCGGGTTTCGAGCGCCTCGAGGTCGCGGAATTCGGGCTGGACCGTCTCGATCGGTGCAACCCCCGCCTTGACGGCGCCCAGCAGGCACAGGCTGCGCGCCATTTCGTAGACATGGGTGTATTCGCCGTCCGGACCGCGTTGTTCGCTCGCGCCAAGCTCGCTCGACAGGTCTTCCGCACCCCAACTCATCGCTACCAGTCGCGGCACTCCGTCATAGGTGCCCGTGGTAAACATCGCAGCGGCGGTCTCGGTGACAAGCGCGGCAACCTTGATCGCGCCGACCTCAAGCCCGGCCGACTTCTCCCGCGCGGTGAGCATCGTGTCGAGCCTCTCGACATCGTGTCCGCCCTCGGCCTTCGGCAGGAAAACACCCCCTGGCCGGGCTGGTACGACCGCGTCGAGATCGGCTTCGGTCCAGCCCCCGGAAAGCGGGTTGATCCGGACCCAGATACGGGCCGTGTCTTCCGCTCGATTCAGCGCCTCCGCGGTCAGCGCACGGGCCGCTGCCTTGTTCTCGGGTGTCACCGAATCTTCCAGGTCAAGCAGCGCGATGTCCGCGTCGCTGGCAATCGCCTTGCCCATTTTTTTCTCGCTGTCGCCCGGGGCGAACAGCCAACTGCGCATGCGTTGTGTCATGATCTTCCTCTCGCGCCAGCGGTTAGGCGCAGGCGGAGGCAGGTGCAAGACAGTGCTAGAACGAGCCCTCGATATCGACCGAGAAGATCGTTCCGAACTTGCGATCGCGGTCTTCGCGAAAATCCACGATGTTGTTGAGCCGGTCGACGAATATCGTCCTGTCGAGCCGATTGTCGCGGTCGAGCAGGTTCGCCACGCGCAGCCGCGCGGTCATGCCGAATACATCCTTGTGCTCGACAAAAAGACGCAGGAAGCCGGGTGGGTTGAGGCGCTGGAACACCTCGTCGAGACGGACGTTGGGCCGCTGTTCGTCGTAACGCCAGAAACCGCCGATCGCCCAGGGCGTGCCGAAGAAATCCTGCCGCAGCTCGATTTCGACTTCGACGAATTCATTCCCCGAGAGCTCGCGCGGGGTTCCAAGCAACGGATCGATCACTTCGCTTTCGGACCATGAAAACTCGGAATCGAGCCTGAGGCCCCTCAGGCCCATCGGGTCGAACAAAATCGTCAATTCGCCTTCCACACCGTAGATCGATGCGGAATCGATATTGCCCGGCGCTTGGCCGCCGCCCGCGATCGGAATCTGGTCAACGATGTCGCTGATGTCTTCGTAAAAGCCGCGCAAGTTGATCGATCCGAGGTCGCCAAAGTTCTGGGTCGCTTCGATTTCGAACAACCAGCTTTGCGGCGGCACCAGATCGGCATTGGTGACGTTGACCCGATCCTGATCGAGATTGGTCGAAGCGATGAAGTCGAAGAAGTTGAGCTGGCCAACCTGCCGCTCGATCCGTCCGGAAAGGTTGAGCGTGGGATTGGCATTCCAGTCGAGCGACACGAATCCGAACGGACGCCAGAAGTCGCGCGTTTGGCCGCCTGCACCGGTTTGGCTGATCTGCGAGTATTCCGCCCCCACGGAAGCCTGGAACTGCAACGCGCTGGACAAGGCTCGACTGTAGGTCGCGCTCGCTTCGGCACGGTCCTCGTCGACCCGCGCGGTTGCACCGTCGAATTCGACCGGTTGCAGAACTCCAGTCTCGTCCAGCTCTTCGAACTCGGACGTGATGTCGAGAAAGTTGCGTACCCCTTCCGCAGCCAGTTGCAGATCTCCGCCAAAGGCGCCGAATGTGTATTCGGCCCGGGCGATCGTTTCGCCCTCGTCGGCATCGCGCGAAAAGCGCGATCCTTCCGCAGCGCGACCATCGGCGAATTCGGTCGTCACGCGCGAGGCAGTGGGGCTGTCTTCGTAGCGGTGATATCCGATCAGCTTGAGTCGGCCGGGACCGAACGCGAAGCTGTAATCCGCCCCAATCTCGAAATTGTACTCGTCCTCGCGCGAGCGGAACGTGCGCAGCCGGTCGACCGGATCGATAATACCGCTGCGTTCGGAATTCTCGCGCTCGCGAAAGATGAAGCCCTGCACCTGGCCGGTGAGGTTGAGGACATTCCCGTTGTCGGCGGTGCGCGCGAACGATCCTGAAAGAGAAGGGCGGTCGCTGTTGAAATTGGACTGCTCGATCCGTGTGTCGATCAAAGTGTCGAAGGCATCGAATACACGCTCGATCCCGGCATCGCCGCGCCTGCCGGCATCGTTTTCAAAACTGAGCGTCCAATCGGTCTTGGCGCCACCGCCGGCCAGTGAGATTTGCCCGTCACCCCAACGGAACGGAACGCCTGACGAGCGCCACTCGGCGGAGTATCGGAACTGACCGGTTATCCCTCCGGTCGAGCTGGTGACGACATTCAGAACCTGGCCCGTCAGGCCGCCGATATCGAGGCTGGCCCCGTCGACGATCTCGAGCCGGACGACTTCTTCGGTCGGAATGCGTTGCAAGGCTGCGACCGGGCCATTGGATTTGCCCGATATGCGCTGCCCGTTGACGATGACATTGGTGTTCGCCTGCCCCAAACCGCGCTCGCCATCGTCTTCACGGATCGAAAAGCCGGGTATCTGCTGCGCCATGTCGAGCGCGCTGCGCGGGGCGAAGCGTTCGAAATCGCCGGGGACGAAGGTGCGACGGGTCGCGGCGGATACGGCTTCGTCCTCGGGTCCGGGATCGGCGACTTGAGGCAAGGGCGGCGCCGATGCCTGGTCGGTTTCGTCCAGGCGAACATCGTCGGTGGTGCTGTCGGGAACAGGTTCGTCGACTTGCTCCGATCGGGGAAAGTCGAGCGGTTCCGGATCCTGCGCATGCGCAGGCGTCGCAGCCAGTGCCACGAGAGCGACCGAATAGAAGAGGTGGTGACGATTCATTAGCAGTCCCGAACGCTTTCGCCCCGCGCAAGTTCCGTGCAGGCCCTTGAACGATCCTTGCTCCTTGGCAAGCGCGGCAGCAGTCTAATCGACGAACGTTCCACTGGCCGGGACGACCGGGAAGTTCGCGCCGATGCTGCGCGCTGTCTCACCCCTGACCGCGCGACTCCGAACCGGGGTGTTGGGCGGAAAGCGGGGAATTGCCGTGCCCAGCGATTGTATCGGAGTGAATTCCACTGGTCGGGAAGACAGGATTCGAACCTGCGACCCCCACACCCCCAGTGTGATGCGCTACCAGGCTGCGCTACTTCCCGTGGCCAGTGGAGGCGCGCCTATACGGCGCACGCTGCAGCCATGCAAGACAGATCGGGAGAATGTTGCATCGGTGCATGAAAGTCACGCAACGCGCGGGCGTGATTGCGGGGCTCTTGCATTGCTGCTAACCGCGCCCACTTGAACCGCTAAGGGCAGGCGAGCATGCGCACGAGCGCGGGCGAACTCGGCCTTCATTCGGATACAGAACCACGAATTCTTACGGGCAAACGACACAATGTTAGACTTACTCGCCGCTGCTGGAGCAGCCGCTGCTCCTCCGGCCTGGCTCAACTGGCTGCCGATCGTCGGCATGGTGGTCATCTTCTGGTTCCTGATCATCAGGCCGCAGATGAAGCGTCAGAAGGAGCATCAGGAAAAGGTCGCCGGGCTGAAGAAAGGCGATCAGGTCGTCACGCAGGGAGGCCTCGTCGGCAAGATCGCCAAGGTCGAGGACGATTTCGTGCATATCGATCTGGCCAAGGATGTGCGCGTCAAGGCGGTCAAGCACACAATCGGCGACGTTATCCCTCCCGGTGGAACTCCGGCAAACGACTGATCCTGCGCCAGCACGATAGCGGACACCATCAGGCAAGCGGACCGAGATAAAGCACGATGCTCGAATTTCCCCTTTGGAAGAAGATCTGGCTGTGGGGGCTGACGCTCGCGGCAGTAGCAGCCGCGCTGCCTTCTTTGTCGAACGCGACCAGTATCGACTGGCCCGAATTCCTTCCGTCGCCGCAAGTCAATCTTGGGCTCGATCTGGCCGGCGGTTCGCACCTGTTGCTCGAGGCCGAAGCCGAAGATGTACGGGTGCAGCGGCTCGAGATCATGGAGGAAGGGGTGCGCGCGGCGATGCGCAACGCGGAGCCCCGCATCCGGATCGGCGACGTTTCGACGGCGGACAACCGCTTCTCTTTCCTGCTTAACCAGGCGAGCGATGTTGATCGCGCGCGCGGCTTGCTGGAGCCCTTGATCCAGGGTCAGAACCTGACCCGCGATTGGGATTTGCAGGTCGTGGACGGGCAACGCATGGTCCTGACGCCGACCGACAGCGGGCTTTCTGCCGCCGTCAACGATGCCATGGAAAGCGCGACCGAAGTCGTTCGTCGACGGATCGATGAACTGGGAACGCGCGAACCGACCATCATTCGGCAGGGTGACACCAGGATCGTGGTGCAGGTTCCGGGCCTGGAAGATCCCGAAGCGCTGAAGGAATTGCTGGGCCAGACTGCGCAGCTCGAATTCAAGCTGGTCGACAACAACGCGCTGCTCACCAACATCGAAGCGGGCATCGCGCCTCCGGGAAGTCAGATCTTCCCCTATGCCGAGGATAGTCCCCGGGCGGGTCAGTTCGAGGCGGTCAAACGCCTCGGTGGCATCCGCGGCGACAGCCTGACCGGTGCGCAGGCCGGGGTTAATCCCGAAACCAACGAAAACGTCGTCAACATCCAGTTCGACACCCAGGGTGGCCAGAAATTCGCCAAGCTCAGCACCGAAAATGTCGGTCAGCGATTTGCGATCATCCTCGACGGCGAAGTGCTCTCCGCGCCGACATTCGAAGAGCCGATCCTTGGCGGTGCGGCGCAGATTTCCGGCAGCTTCACTCCCGAAAGCGCCAACACACTGGCGATTTCACTGCGGTCTGGCGCCTTGCCGGTGCCGTTGACGGTGATCGAGGAGCGCACGGTGTCGGCCGAGCTCGGACGGGATTCGATCCAGCGCGGCATGATCGCGATGCTGATCGGCTCGCTGGCCGTGATCGCGCTGATGATCGCGACCTATGGCCGGTTCGGGGTCTACGCGACCATCGCGCTGGTGTTCAACGTGATGATCCTTCTGGGTCTGATGGCGGTGCTCAACACCACGCTGACGCTGCCGGGTATCGCCGGTTTCGTCCTTACGGTCGGTGCCGCGGTTGACGCCAACGTACTGATCAACGAGCGTATTCGCGAGGAGCGCAAGCGCGGGCGGCGCGTCGTGGCCGCGATCGAGAACGGCTACAAGGAAGCGAGCCGGGCCATCTACGACGCCAACATCACCAATTTCATCGCCGGTGTGCTGCTGTTCCTGTTCGGTTCGGGACCGGTGCGCGGATTTGCCGTGGTGCTGATCATCGGCCTCGTCACCAGCGTCTTTACCGCGCTGACGCTAACCCGCATGTGGGCCGCCGGATGGCTGCGCAAGACGCGCCCCAGCGACGTCAACATTTGAGGAGGGACGGATAATGAAACTGCTCAAACTCGTTCCCGCCGATACCAACATCAAGTTCCTGAGGCTGCGCCTCCCGTTCTTCATCTTCAGCATGTTTCTGATCGTGGCGAGCTGGGGACTGATTCTTGGTCAGGGGCTCAATTACGGGGTCGACTTTGCCGGCGGTCAGGAAGTGCGCATCACCTTTACCGATCGCGATCAAGCGCCGATCGCCGATCTGCGCCAGTCGGTTGAAGGGCTGGGTTACGGCACTCCGGTTGTGCAGGAATTCGGTGCAGCCAATGAGGTTTCGATCCGAGTCCCCCTTCCAGAGGGCGTTGAAGACGAGCCCGGCGCCGCGACCGAGATCGGCAACCAGGTCATCGCCATGATCGAGGGGGATTACCCCGGAGTCAGGACAGACGGAAACGACACCGTGTCCGGCAAGGTCGCAGGCGAATTCCGCGAAAGCGCGGCGCTCGCCCTGCTGGCCGCGATGATGATGGTTGCGATCTACATCTGGATCCGGTTCGAATGGCAATTCGGCGTCGGCGCGCTGTTCGCGCTGTTCCACGACGTCTCGCTGACGCTCGGCATGTTCGCGCTGTTTCAGCTCGAATTCAGCCTCCAGATCATCGCCGCGATCCTCGCAATCATCGGCTATTCACTGAACGATACGATTGTCGTGTTCGATCGCATCCGTGAGAATCTGAAGAAATATCGCAAGATGCCACTGCCCGAACTGCTCGACCTGTCGATCAACGAAACTCTGGCGCGGACCGTCATGACGTCACTGACCTTGCTGGTCGCGCTGTTGCCGCTGCTGATTGCCGGACCGGCAAGCCTGTTCGGGTTGGTTGCCGCGATTACCGCTGGCCTGTTCATCGGTACCTATTCGAGCGTCTATCTCGCTTCGCCAATCCTGATCTGGCTGGGTGTGACGTCGAACAGCTTCGTACCGCAGGAAACGGCCGCAGACCGGCAGGAAAAGATCGTTCGCGGGGAGGCGTAGTCTGCGTTTCCCCCGTTCGCTCGGAGCGAACGGTGAACTGGTGGCCTCAGCCGGAAACCAACCGCTCATAATACTCGGCCAGCTCTTCGGCGTGGTTTTCCCAGCTGAAGCGTTCGGCCGAGGCAGCCACTTCCTGCGGATCGGGCGGAGCGGCCAGCAAGTCTTGCACCGCTTCCACGACCGCCTCGGGGGTCGGTTCAATCAGCCGACCGGCGATATCGTTGTTGATGAGTTCGCGAGCGCCGCCGACATCGGTGGTGACCACCGGAGTGCCGCAGGCAATGCTTTCGACCCAGGCATTGGCGAGGCCTTCGCTTTCGGTCGGAAGCACCATCGCATCGGCGGCCGACAGGATCAGAGGCATAAGGTCGTGATCGACCGAGCCAGCAAAATGCACCCGTTCATCGACACCGAGATCGCGGGCCAACTTTTGAAGCCGCGCCTTGTCATCACCCTTGCCGACCAGCACCAGCCTGGCCTCCGGCAATGAAGGCAAGGCGGAGATAACCCGATCCTGCCCCTTGCGCTCGATCAGCGCGCCGACACTGGCGAGCATCGGGACGGTAGCGGGCAAGTCGAAGCCAAGCTGCTGCCCCAGCTGCGCGCGCAATTGCGTATGCCCCAACGGACGGAAGCGATCGCGATCGAGGCCGGTATAGTGAACTTCGATCTTGTTCTCCGCCATGCCGAGCGCGACCATATCGCGTTTCAACGCGCCGCTGACGGCCAGCAATCCAGCCGCCTCGTCCGCCGCATCGAGCATTTGCTGCCTGGCGAAATCCTGTTCCCCCCACAGCGAGATGTCCGATCCACGCGCCTTGATTGAAAACGGCAGGCCAAGTTGCTGAGCCACGATCGCGGCGGCCGGACCATCGGGGAAGAAGAACTGAGCATCGATCAGGTCAACCGGCTCTTCGCGATGGATCGTTGTAGCCAAGGGCAGCACCGCCTTGGCGATCGCGGTGGCATTTCGGCGCGCTCCTATCTTGGGGATCAGAGTGAATTGCGGCCGGTAGATCGCCATTCCGCGCTCATGCGAAACGGGATCGAGCTCGCCGAGCGAGCGGTAACGCCCCAACGCGATTGGCGGGACACCGATCGGATTGACCACCGTGACCTTCCAGTCCCCGGTCTTGGCCCCGCGTCTCGCCAGCCCCTCCAGCGAACGTGCAACAAACGATCCGAACCGTGGATTAGCCGGGTTTGGATAGAGCGTGCTGAGGGAAAGAACGTGTTTCAAGAAGGGTTTATCTCCTGAGCGAAGGCCCAAAATATGTCGCGTTGGTTAAGACCGCCTGACTTGGCAAGGTTACGCGCTTCGAAGGCGTTCGATCGTAACTAGAGCGGTCTGACCAGCATGCTCGCAACGGCGATCCATGGCGGATTGTCCACCACTTGCTGTTTCTGACCGGCTCCTGGCGGCAACAATCCGACCAATGTGCCTCTGCGGTCGATCAAGCGCCCGAATGCAAACCGTCCGCCGGGGCGTGGGACAAGGCAGTCGCGATTGATTGCCTCGCCTGCGCGTTCGGGAGGCAATTGCCGCATCCACAACAGATCGCCAGGCCGGAATTCTCCTACACTTTCGCCAACAGACAAGACCATCAACGGGCTATCGCCAGCGGCGGCTGCCAGTTCGGACGGCAACAACGCTTCGCGGGGACTGTTCAGGGCTTCGGCCCCGGACGCAAGCAGTTCGGCTACAATTTGCGGGGTATCTCCTTTCTCGGAGCGGACCAGCAATTCGGGATCGACCTCCAGCGCGGCAGCGATCCGTTCCATCCATTTGATCGAAAGAGTCCGCATTCCGGTTTCGAGCCGGCCGATCGTTTGTGCGGTGGTAGGGGGATCGCATGCTTCCCCGAGCTGCGCGAGGGTGAGCCCCTTCGCCTTTCTGATATCGCGAATGCGGTTGATCATGGGCGTCCTCCCGAAAACGAGCATGAACCAATTTGGCAATTCGTACTTTCCTACATCACCAGATGCAATGCAAGCCAATTTCACCAATATGGTGAAAGGAGGCGTAGGGTATGCGCAGATTGATGGAGCAGGAACTAACCAGCGAAGGCCCGCGCCGCGGTTCCAGTGCGGCCGGAAAGCGGCGCACTGTAACGGTCAACGTCGCGGAGTCGCCGATTGCATGGCTGCATGCCCGCGGCCACCTCGAAGATCGGTTGTTCGCCGCAGGCGAGGCTCTGCGGAACGACTATGAACGTGCGCAGCTTGCCGCCAGCGTAACCATGCGCTGGGATCCCGTTCGCGCCAGGACAACCGGGGATCAGGGGCTGAACGCGACCGAAAGGCAACTGGCTGCCAAAGCGCGGTTCGACGGGGCGATAGCGCTCGCAGGCAAGGGCTTGGACGACATTCTGTGGCGCGTGGTTTGCGCCGGCGAAGCCTTGCCGTCAGCGGAAAAGAGCCTGGGCTGGCCGGCCCGCAGCGGCAAGCTCGTGCTCAAATTGGCGCTTGATCGCGTAGCCGATTTCTACCGGATCCCGTGAGGCGCCGGTATGCTCGAATTTCCGCTTCCGGACCGTGTAACACACGGTCCATGTCTCGCTATTCGCCCGAGCCGTAGAAGAACCGTTCCTCGACGATCTTGTCGTCTTTCACCGTGTAGACGCCGACTTCGGCCATTTGGGAACGCTCGCCGTCCATTGTCACATCCATTGTGTAGCGGATCGCGAACTGGTCACCGAAGACATAGGGGCCTTCGGTAGTGGAACCGTGCATTTCGGCATTGGCTTCCCACCAGGCGTGCTTCTGCAACAACGCTTCGCGGCCTTGGACCCTGGCCATCGGACTGTCCTGTTGCGGTTCAAGGCTCACAATATCGTCGGACCAGAAGCCCTGATAGGCCTCGGCATTGTCTTCGGCGACAGCGGCGGTGAAGTCTTTGGCGACTTGTTCGATCGACATGGCAATTCTCCCTCTCCGTGCGGGAGAGAATGTCGCGCCATTGTGGCAAAATCGCGACGGAGACGGGGCCGACGGAGGCGCCGCAAAAGGTGTCTGGAATGCACCCGCACAATCTGGCACCAAAGCGGTCATGAACCGAACGACCTTGCGCTACGGTCTGCTCTATGGCGGTGCGATCGCGATCGTGGCGGCGTTGTTGCAATGGGTCGAGTATCGCTACCATGTGATGCACATGCCGGGCGAGGTTTATGTTGCCGTGATCGCCGCGATCTTTGTTGGGCTGGGTATCTGGGTCGGAATGCGGCTGACGGCGGCGCCCCCAAGTCCCGAATTCGAGCGCAACGACAAGGCCATCGCCTCGCTGGGTCTGACTCCGCGCGAATGCGAAATACTCGATCATCTCGCGACCGGTGCGAGCAACAAGGAGATTGCGCGCTCGCTCGGCGTTTCCCCCAACACGATCAAGTCGCACATTGCGAGCCTTTACGAGAAACTCGAAGTCAACGGCCGGGGCAAAGCTGTCGATGCAGCGCGATCATTGGCCCTCATTCCCTGAGAAGCGTCAGAATTTTGGGTGATTTGACCAGAATCACCCGTTTGGGTGATGGTCCTCGCAGGCAATTCGGACGAGTTGAGGCGCAGCCCGGCTGGCGGGCCTGAAACGCAACGGGAGGATTACAAGATGCTGCGCTACTCACTCATCTATGGCGGGATCACCGGAGCAATCGTGATCGCGATTTTGTCGATTACGATCTTCGCCTTTGGGATCGATTCTGCAGGTGGTTCGCAGGCGTTCGGATACACGCTCATGCTGGCGGTGCACTGTGTGCTATTCGTTGGCCTGAAGCGGTATAGAGACCTAGAACTGGGAGGTGTGATCACCTTCAAGAAGGGTGCGGTTCTGGGGTTGGCAATGGCGGTCATATCCGCGGTGGTTTACGCAATTGGCTGGGAAATCACTCTGAGGGTGACCGACTTCGCATTCATCGAGAACTTTGCCCAAGTCATGATCGACGACATCAAGGCCGAAGGTCTCTCTCCAGCGGCAGAGTCGGCGAAGATTGCCGAGATGGAAGGGTGGATGGAACTTTACCGCAACCCTCTCATTCGTCTGCCCATGACAATGACCGAAGTGTTGCCAATCGGCATTCTGGTCGCGCTGCTTTCGGCCTTCATTCTCAAGAACCCGAAAGTGCTGCCGGCTCGTGCAACCGCATGACGGCGGACATCAGTCCTTCATGACTGCCCGAATTGCCCTGCGCAGTTCGGGCAGCACTTCTTCCTCGAACCACGGGTTCTTTGCCGACCAGAGCCGGACGCGCCAGGCAGGATGGGGAAGCGGAAAGGCCGGTGCAAAGTCGGCGAAACGTCGCACTCGCTCGGTCATCGAGAGTTTCTTCGTATCCGGAAGGTATGCGGCCTGGGCATATGCTCCGACCAACAGGGTCAGCCGATCCTGCGGAAGCAGATCGAGAATTCGACCATGCCATTGCGGTGCGCATTCCTTGCGCGGAGGTGCGTCGCCACCGGACGCCTTGCCGGGATAGCAGAACCCCATTGGCATCAGCGCGACCGTATCCGGGTCATAGAAGTCCGGTTTGTCGAGGCCCAGCCAGTCCCGCAGTCGATCCCCGCTGTCGTCGTCCCATGGCACGCCGCTGGCATGGACCTTCGTTCCAGGGGCCTGGCCGATAATCAGGATGCGGGATTGGGGCGAGAACTGGACAACCGGGCGCGGACCGAGCGGCAGGTGCTCGGCACAGATGGTGCAGGCACTGATCTCCCGGTGGAGTTCCTCGGCCGGCTGCGCGCTCATCCCTCTACCCGCTCGGCGAGATCGAGCCAGCGTTCCTCGGCAGCGTCCTTTTCGGCCCGGGCATTTTCGATGCCTTTCGAAATGGTCGCGAAACGCTGCGGATCGGACTGGAACAGATCGGGGTCCGAGAGGATTTGCTCGCCTTTGGCGATAGCAGCCTCAAGTTCGTCGATACGCGCGGGGAGCAGTTCGTAGTCGCGTTGGTCCTTGAACGAGAGCTTGTCGGCTCTCGATGGAGGCGGAGCCGCCGGTTCGGTCGATTTGGGCGTGGGCGACGACTTGCTCTTGCCGAAAACCGGCTTGCGCCGCTTGGCTTCCCAGTCCTCGTATCCGCCCGCAACGATATCGACCTTGCCCGACCCGTCGAGGCCGAGCGTGACAGTCACCGTCTTGTCGAGGAAGTCGCGATCGTGGCTGACGATCAGCACCGTCCCGTCGAAATCGGCGATCACTTCCTGCAGCAGATCGAGCGTCTCCAGGTCGAGATCGTTGGTCGGCTCATCCAGCACGAGAAGGTTAGCCGTCCGCGCAAACTCACGCGCGAGCAACAGCCGAGATCGCTCGCCGCCCGAAAGGATGCCGACCTTGGTGTCTACGATCTTGGGATCGAACAGGAATTCCTTGAGATAGGCCTGAACATGCTTGCGAGCGCCGCGCACATCGATCCAGTCGCCGCCCTCGGCAAGGATATCGCGCACCGTCGCGTTCGGGCTGAGAAGCTTGCGCTGCTGATCGATCATCACCCCAGACAGCGTGCGAGCATGAGTTATGGTGCCGCTGTCCGGCTTCAATTCGCCAGTCAGCATCTTGAGCAAGGTCGTCTTGCCGGCACCGTTTGCGCCGACGATACCGATCCGGTCGCCGTTCTGGATCCGCAGGCTGAACGGCTTGATGATCGCGCGCCCATCATAGCTCTTGGTGATAGTCTCGGCCACTATCACCGATTTCGATTTGAAGTCTTCGTCGTTCGCCAGCTTGAGCTTAGCGGTGCCGCTGTCGGATATCATCGCCGCCCGTGCGGCGCGCATTTGGTACAGCTTTTCAAGCCGACCCTGATTGCGCTTGCGCCGTGCGGTCACCCCGCGTTCGAGCCAATGCGCTTCGATCTTGAGCTTCGCGTCGAGCTTTTCGGCGGCTCGCGCTTCTTCGGCATAGACCTGTTCTTCCCAGGCTTCGTAGCCGCCAAAGCCGACTTCCTTGCGCCGCAGCGTTCCCCGGTCGAGCCACAGGGTCGAGCGAGTCAGGCGCTTCAGGAAAGTCCGGTCGTGGCTGATGGTAATGAACGCGCCCTTGTACCGGGTCAGCCAGTCTTCGAGCCAATCGATCGCAGCAAGATCGAGATGGTTGGTCGGCTCGTCTAGAAGCAGCAGGTCTGGATCCTGTGCCAACGCGCGGGCAATCGCGGCGCGGCGCTTCTCGCCCCCACTCGCGGTCGCGGCATCGCGGTTCATGTCGATCTGGAGCTGTCCGGCGATGCTCTCTACCTCGTGCACCGCGGGCGCATCGTCGCCAGCGAGCGCGAAATCCATCAGCGTCTCGAATGGTGCGAAATCGGGCTCCTGTTCCAGGAATACGATGCGCGTGTTCGGTTTGACTCGCCGGGTACCGCGATCGGCCTCGATCCGGTCGTCGATCATTTTGAGCAATGTCGTCTTGCCGACGCCGTTGCGCCCGATCAACGCCAGGCGATCGCCAGGCAGGATGTGCAGGTCGATTGGTGCAGCATCGGGGCCGCCGAACAGCCAGCGCCCGCCCTGCTGCAATCCGAGTCCTTCCCATGATAGAATAGGTGGTTGTGCCATCGCCCGCGCCAATTAGGGTCTTGCGTGCTGGCTAACAAGCCGGTTCAGTGCTCGGAAAGCTCGCATCATGCACTTGAAGCGAACAGGGAGGTCACAATCCATGCTACGTCATTTCGCTGCCGCCATTGCCGCCTGTGCGCTGACGCTTCCGGTCCACGCCGCTGTCGTCGAAATCGAAGCGGAAGGGCCGGTGGTCGAGCTTTCGATGTACGAAAGCGTCACCGCCGAACCCGATCTTGTAACGATTGGCGCAGGCGTGACGACCAATGCTCGCACAGCTGTCGAAGCCATGCGGCTCAACGCCGAACAGATGACGCGGGTGATCAATCAGATCAAAGCGCAAGGCGTTGACGATAAGGATATTCAGACCACCGGGATCAACCTCAACGCGCGCTATGATTACAATCGCGCGACCCAGCAGAACGAGTTTCGCGGATATCAGGTCTCGAACCGGGTGAGCGTGAAACTGCGCGAGATCGAAGCCACGGGCGAGGTTCTGGATGCGCTCGTTTCGGCAGGAGCAACGGATCTGAGCGGACCGAGCTTCTCCATAGAGGACGATACTGCCGCAAAGGACGAGGCGCGAAGCAGAGCTCTCGAGCGCGCGCAGCAGCGGGCACAGGCCTACGCGGAAATGCTTGGCTATGACGAGGTTCGCGTGCTTGAAATCAGCGAAGCGATCCGCGCGCGAGGACCGGTAGCGGAATTGGCGATGCGCAGCGCGATCGACGTCAGTGCTGCGCCTGCACCGCCAGTGCAGCCAGGAATGGTCAGCACGGGAGTTGCACTCACGATCAAATTCGAATTGGTCGAGGATGAGGACGAAGAGGAAGAAGAGGAAGACGGTTAAAGCGATTTCACGACGCTTAACCACCGACAACCTGACTATTCAGAACTTGTTCAATGCACCCACACTAGGCATGACAGCATTATGAAACGCACCCGATCATTCTTTGCAGATGCACTCGCTGCGCTGGCGCTGGCCGGGCTTGGCGCCGTACCTGCTTCCGCAGCGGGGCTTGCGCAGGATCAATCCCGCAGCGACCAGGGCAAAGCTCGCGAGGAGATGAAGGCCGGAAATCAGCTTTCCTTGCGGGAAATCGAGAAACGAGTCCTGCCTCGGATGCGTGGGAGCGAATATCTCGGCCCGGCATACGATTCCACGGCGCGCGCTTACCGCCTCAAGTTCATCAAGGATGGGCGTGTGACCTATATCGATGTCGATGCGCGTTCGGGCCGGATCATCAATCGCTCGCGGTGATGCCTAATCATTCGGCACCGTCAAATGGCCGGGGGAAATCCGCCATTCCGGACACGGTACTTTCCTTGACGCCTGCCACACAAAAGCGCACGACTTCGGCGGCTTACTCGCACAAGATTGGTGGACCATGCGAATTCTGATCGTCGAAGACGAACCCACTCTGGGGCAGCAACTCAAATCCACGCTTGAACAGACCGGCTATGCCGTCGATCTGTCGACCGATGGCGAAGACGGACACTTTCTCGGCAGCACCGAGGAATATGACGCAGTGATCCTCGATCTCGGACTGCCAGAGATCGATGGACTGACCGTTCTCGGCATGTGGCGCAAGGAAGGGCGCGACTTTCCAGTTCTGGTGCTGACCGCGCGGGACAGCTGGTCGGACAAGGTCGCCGGGCTCGATGCCGGGGCTGACGACTACCTTGCCAAGCCGTTCCAGACCGAGGAGCTGATCGCTCGCTTGCGCGCTCTGATCCGCCGCGCATCGGGGAACACGTCATCCGAACTGACGGCTGGCGATGTGCGTCTCGATACGCGTTCTGGTCGAGTTACGCTCAACGGCGAACCGGTGAAGCTGACTGCGCAGGAATACAAGCTGCTTTCCTACCTGATGCACCACAAGGGCAAGGTGGTGAGCCGGACCGAGCTGATTGAGCACATTTACGACCAGGATTTCGATCGCGATTCCAACACGATCGAAGTGTTTGTTACGCGCATCCGCAAGAAGCTCGGCGCAGAAGTGATAACGACGATCCGTGGCCTCGGTTACAGCCTCGACGACCCCGAAGACGCTCCAAGAGCCTGACGCGCCGCGCGCGTCTTCCGATGCGGTCCCAGCGTCGCCGGAGAGCGATGCTGAAAGTGCGCCCGAAGCGGGCACCGAAGCCCAACCTGCAATTGCACAACCTCGGGCCAGCCTCGCGCGGCGGATGGGGCTTATCGCGGCCGGCTGGATCTTCGTCCTCTTGCTTGGCGGGGGAATCGCGCTGGATCGGACCTTGTCGAACCAGGTCGAGCGGAACTTCGACGAACAGCTGGAATACATCCTCACCGCAATGATCGCGTCGGCCGAGATCTTTCCGGGCGGGGAGGTCAGTTTCAACCGCGCCCTGGGGGACCAGCGTTTTCTCGAACCGAATAGCGGCCTCTACTACCAGATCGACGGGGACAGCGGGGTCGAACCCTGGCCTTCGCGCAGTCTCTGGGATCGCACATTGACCTTGCGCGGTGTCCAGGGCGACGGCGAGAGCTTCGACAGCGAGCCGGTCTTCTACCACTCCGACCAATTCGAAGGCGAACCGCTCAGGATCGTTGAACGCACGGTGATCCTGCCTGGAAGCGAGACCCGCTGGACCTTCGCGGTGGCGAGCGCGACCGAAGAGATCGACACCCAGCTGCAGACGGTCCGGTCAATCCTGATCTGGAGCTTTGCGGTGCTTGGGCTTGGATTGCTGGTCATGGCGCTGTTGCAGATCCGCTACGGGCTCTCTCCCCTGCGCCGGGTGCGAGCGGCCATCTCCAAGTTGCGAACCACGGGCGAAAACCGGATCACCGAGCCTTTGCCGACGGAAGTGCAGCCGCTGGTCGAAGAATTGAATGGCTTGCTTGAACATTCCGAACGGCAGGCTGAAGAGGCGCGGATGCATGCAGGCAACCTCGCTCACGCACTCAAGACTCCGCTTACGGTGCTGACGAATGCTGCGACGGCGCGCGATCCCGATTTGAACCAAGCGGTGTTCCGCGAGACCCGGACGATGCAGCGGCATGTCGATCACCATCTCGCCAGGGCGCGTGCTGTCGGCAGGCGCGCGGTGGGACATGCCAGAACCAATGTCCGCCAGAGCGCCGAGGCCGTCCGCCGGGCGGTGGAACGGCTCTACCCCGACGGCCGTCTCGATATCGCCGGCAACAAGGATGCGCTGGTCACGATCGAACGTCAGGATCTCGACGAGATTTTGGGCAATTTGATCGAGAACGCTGCCAAATACGGTGGCGGCAGCGTGTTTGTGACGATCGATAATGAGCCGGGTTCGGAACAATGCCTGGTCTGGGTCGAGGATGACGGGACGGGCATCCCGGAGGCGGAGCGCGAGCGGATTTTCGACCGTGGTGCGCGCCTCGATACGGGCAAGCCCGGCACCGGACTGGGCCTCGCCATCGTTCGCGATGTCGCTGAAATCTATGGCGGAAGCGTCTCTATCGGTGAGAGCGAAGATCTAGGTGGACTGCTGGTCGAATTGTCATTGCCGCGAGCCGAGGGAAGCGCGGTCAATGAATAGATCGCCCTGAACGAAGGGTTTGGCGATGCTCCTGCGTTACAGTGGTGAATCGAGCAATCGACCAACACGCAAATGGGGCCTTTTGCGCGGAAACGATGATAGAAAGCGGCGGGTCTATTTCTGACAGCCCGACGGACGAGGCACTGCTTGTCGCGCGCATCGCTGCCCGCGACGAGCGGGCGTTTCGTGTGGCTATCGAAGGCCACGCCGCGCTGCTGCACCGAATTGCCTATCGCATGATGGGCGATGCGCATGAGGCCGAAGATATTGCACAGGAAGCCATGTTGAGACTGTGGGACCACGCGCCGCGCCTCGATGCCCGTTCGGGTTCGGCAGGTGTGAAACTGGCGCCGTGGCTCAAGCGGGTGACCATCAACCTCGCGATCGATCGACTTCGGATCGTGAAACGCAATTCCGACGCCGAAGTGCCCGATCGCGCCGACGACAGCCCCCTGGCCGACGAGCAGATCGAAGTGAACGAAGAAGAGGCGCAGGCGCGGGCCTTGATTGCTGCGCTGCCCGAACGCCAGCGGGCCGCGATCGTGCTGACCTACTACGAAGAGCTTCCCAACGCCGAAGCTGCAGACGTGCTGGACATGAATATCAAGGCGTTCGAATCGTTGCTGCACCGTGCGCGTTCCGCGTTGCGCAAGGCGTTCGAAGCACAGGGAGATGAGGCATGAACGACGACCAGCCAATCGCTCCTGACAGTCCGCTCGGCCGGCTGCTGGCCGCCGACAAGGCGCCTGCACTTTCGGCTGGCTTTGCGGATCGTGTGCTTGCGCGAACGGCGGATCGCGCGCTCCCGTTGCCTCCGGTTCGCAAGGGCAGCGGCGGTGCGAAGCGCTGGCGCAGCGCCCGCCGGTTCGCGATCGGAACTGTGGTCGCTGGCGCGCTTGCAACGACGGCAGCGGCAACCGGTTTGCTGGGCGATCTTCCGATTTCGGTCCCATCGGTTGAAAGGGTCTGGGCGACGATCACCGGCCAGGATGACAGTGAAGAACCGGCGCAAATGCCGGTCTCCAACGAGGTTGTCCCACCACCTCCCGAGATCGAGGCACCGGTCGAAATCGAAGGGCCGATCGATTCTCCCGAGGAGCTAGAAGAAGCGTTTCGACGTGTCGACGAGGTTCGCTCCAATCGCAGCAATGTTCGCCAGGAACGCTTCGACCAGCGTCTTGACCGAGTTATCAATCGGCGCCGGGATCAGGGCCTCCGCGTCCCGACCCCGGAGCAGGAGGAGCGTCTGCGTGAGCGCATCGACAAGTTTCGCGAGCAGCGCGACGAGCGTGTCGAGGAGCGGCTGGAAACGCGCCGCGACGAATTGCGCGAGAGGGTGGAATCCGGAGAGGAACTGACCCGCGAAGACTTCATCCGCGAACAGCGCGATGCGGTTGGCAGGCCGGGGCGTCGAGATCGTTTGGAACGCCTGCGTGAGATGTCACCCGAAGAACGCCGCGACGCGATCCGGCAGTTCCGCGAGCAAAGAAGGGAACGGCGCAGGGAACGGATCCAGCAGGAGCTTGCTCCATCCGACCCGCCGGAAACTGCAACCGGCACCGAAACGTCAGATCCCGACGGCACGACGGACCAGAATATCGATCGATAAATGTCGTTTCTGGCGAAGGGTCTTTCGCGATGCTCCGTTTGAAGACTGTCACCGCCCCGGAAAGGTGGATTTGGGTTCGGTGCGACCCCGCAAATGACAGTTTGAACAACAAGGACATGCGTGATGAAGACGACACTGACATTGGCTGCGATCGCAGCCTTCGCCACTGCCCCGGCTGCAATCGCTCAGGAGCAAACCCGCACAAAGACGTTCGAAGGCCCCAACCGCACCGCCACCCAAACGATGACGGTCGATCGCGATGCCGGTTCATTCAATCGCGACCGTGAGATTACAAACAAGAACAACGGCAACACCGCTTCGAGCAACCTCAATCGCCAGCGCACCGAAACCGGCTCCACCATCAGCCGGACGCAGACGGGACCGCAGGGCAATTCGCGCACATTCAACGGTGAGCGCACCCGCACAGACAACGGATCCACGTTCACTGGAACAGCAACCGGTCGTCGCGGGAATTCCTTCGATGTGAGCGGCAATCGCAGCCGCGATGGAATGGGCAATTCTAGCGCAAGCCAACGCGTAACCAATTCAAACGGCGAGACCGTCTATGGCCGCGATCGGACAACCACTCGCAGCAACGGCCAGGTCAATCGCAGCGTCAACACGACTCGCAAGCAGGGTTTCAAGCCGCGTCGCGCGAATCGTCGTACGCCTCGCTGAATACCGAACACAATCGGCAGGCGACTGGCCCCACTACACCTGCCGATACCTTCCGTAGCTTGGCCATTGTGCCGGTGCGGAACCTCGAAGGCACGGATAGCGCGATCCGCTTCCGTGCCTTCGCTTCTTCCGGCTGCGAGTTCAGGATCAATTCAAGTGTCGGATTCGACGATTGAATTCCGCGATCAAGGGGGGATGCCGTGAAACTTGCCACGCCAGTCATCATTGTCACGGGCTGCATTCTCGCCGGTGCATGCACGACCCCCGCCGAGCACCGGTTCGAGAACCAGCGCACAGTGTTCAACAATCCCTACGCACCTCCGGAAATCGATCAGACCGGGATCGGTCCCGATTGCGACGAACAGGTTTTGCGCGACGGGCGTTGCGGGCTGGACAGCCTGATCTATCCCGGTCGGGGGAGATTTGCGCGCGACCGCAATGGCAACCTCGTTCGCCTGACGCGCAACGAACGCCGTTTCCTGCGCGAGCGAAGGGAGGCGATTCAATCGCGGATCGACGTGTTGGAATCGCTTGAAAACGGTACTCCGATCCCACCAAACTCACCGGCGCTTGACAATATCCTGCCTCCTCCGCCTCCGCCTCCGGCGCCAAAGGTCGGTGATACGGTTCCAAGCGGATCGGGCCAGCCCCGCTAGGCCTCGCGCGCTTGCTCGTGGTGCCTGATCACTTCATCGATGATGAAGCGCAGGAACTTCTCGCTGAATTCCGGATCGAGATCGGCTTCTTCAGATAGTTTTCGCAGCCGAGCGATCTGGCGTTGTTCGCGTGCAGGGTCGGCTGGAGGCAGCGTGACCCTGGCCTTGTATTCACCCACGGCCTGAGTGATGCGAAACCGCTCAGCGAGCATGTGAATGATCGCGGCGTCGATATTGTCGATGCTCTTGCGATAGATCGCGAGCACAGCATCTGGAGCCTGCTCGGATTTGGGATCGGGTTGCGTGGAATCCCCCATAGCGCGCAAAGCTAGCAACAATTCTGCGCTTGCCAAGCCGTGCGCTCTCGACCAAATGCGTGACATCATGAGTGCCGATGTCGTTCCACTGCCGCGCAAGCGACCGACGCTCGATCCGATGTTGTCGCTCACCGCGAACGGTATGAACTCGGTCAACACCGTCATTCTCGAACGGATGCAGAGCGAAATTCCGCTGATCCCGCGTCTGGCCGGTCACCTGATTTCCGGTGGCGGAAAGAGGCTGCGCCCGATGCTGACGCTCGCAGGAGCGGAATTGGTCGGGTATCAGGGCGAACGGCATCACAAGCTCGCCGCGGCGGTCGAATTCATCCACACCGCGACCCTGCTGCACGACGACGTGGTCGATGGCAGCGAGCTTCGGCGCGGAAAGGCTGCGGCTAACATTATTTTCGGCAACCCGGCGACGGTGCTGGTGGGAGATTTCCTGTTCAGTCGCGCGTTCGAATTGATGACCGAAGACGGCTCGCTTAAGGTCTTGCGGATCCTCAGCCACGCCAGCGCCGTGATTGCCGAGGGGGAAGTCAATCAACTTACGGCGCAGCGCCAGATCGAAACGAGCGAGGAGCGCTACCTCCATATCATCGGTGCGAAGACCGCCGCCCTGTTTGCCGCAGCGAGCCAGATCAGCGCTGTCGTCGCCGAATGCAGCGAAGAGCAAGAGCGCGCGCTCGAAGACTATGGCCGCAATCTTGGCGTTGCGTTCCAGCTTGTCGATGACGCGATCGATTACGATTCCGATGCAGCGGAAATGGGCAAGGACCAAGGCGATGATTTCCGCGAAGGCAAGATGACGCTGCCGGTGATCCTCGCCTATGCTCGCGGGGACGAGACGGAGCGCAAGTTCTGGAAGGACGCGATCGCAGGGCATCGCACGTCGGACGAAGACCTGGCCGAAGCAATCGGCCTGATCGAACAGCACAACGCGTTGGAAGACACACGCGAGCGCGCCCGCCATTTTGCGCAACGCGCGATCGACGCCATTTCGATCTTTCCGGATGGCAAGGCCCGGGCCGCAATGTCCGAAGCGGCGCAATTCGCCGTCGCTCGGGGATATTGACCGACCCACTTCCCATACACGCCGTCCTGCCCGCGATCCGAGCGGCCATGGCTGCCGAGGGCGCAGGTGTCCTGATTGCTCCTCCCGGCGCCGGCAAGACGACGGCTGTCGCTCCCGAACTGCTCCGGGAAAATTGGTGCTCCGGTCAGATCATCATCACCAGTCCGAGAAGGGTGGCAGCGCGCGCAGCGGCTGAGCGGATGGCGGAAATGCTCGGTGAGAAGCCTGGCGCGACCGTCGGCTACATGACCCGGCTCGATAGCAAGGTCTCGAAATCCACCCGCATCCTTGTTGTGACCGAGGCCATACTGGTGAACCGGCTGGTGGACGACCCGGAATTGCCCGGCGTTTCGGCAATTCTCTTCGATGAAGCGCATGAACGACATCTCGACAGCGACCTTGGCCTGGCCTTGGCACTCGAAACGCGCACGGTCCTGCGCGACGATCTGCGTGTGCTGGTCATGTCGGCCACGATAGACGGGGCGCGGTTCGCGGATTTGCTCGGCGAGAATGCTGCAGTAATCGAAAGCGAGGGGCGCAGCTTTCCGCTGGAAATCAGATGGCTCGGCAGCGATCCAACCGCTCGGATCGAGGATCAGGTGGCGGCAGGAGTTATGCAAGCCTGGCGGGAAGCGGAAGGAGATATTCTTGCGTTCCTGCCCGGTGTGGGCGAGATCGAGCGGACTCGCGAGCGGCTCGAGGCACGGCTGAAGGATACGCCAATCCTGCCCCTGCATGGACAAATCGAACCGGGCGGTCAGCGTGCAGCGATCCGTCGCGACCATGACAGAAGGCGCAAGGTGGTGCTGGCTACGGCGATCGCCGAAACTTCGCTGACCCTCGATGGAGTACGCGTGGTTGTCGATAGCGGTCTGGCGCGCAACGCCGAATTCGATCGCGCCGCCGGAACGACGCATCTGGTCACGCACCGCGCCAGCCAGGCGGCGGCGACGCAGCGAGCGGGGCGTGCAGCGCGGCAGGGTCCGGGGGTTGCCTATCGCTTGTGGGAAGAAGGCGGTCACCGTGGAAGGCCCGAATTCGCTCCGCCCGAGATCGCGACGGCGGACTTGGCCGCACTGGTCCTCAAGCTGGCCAAGTGGGGAACCAGCGATCCGGCGCAGCTGCGTTGGATCGATCCTCCGCCCAAGTCGTCCTTGTCTGCCGCACGTAAGATGCTCGAGAAGCTCGGTGCTTTGGACGGCGACGGACGGATCACCGACTGGGGCGCGGCAATTGCCGGCATGCCGATGGCGCCCGAGCATGCCGCCAACATCCTGTTCGGCGCGCGCTTCGGTGTGGCAGAAGGTGCGGCGCAGACCGTCATGCTGTTGCAGGAACGCGGTCTCGGTGGGCGCAGTATTGACCTCGCTCAGCGCCACGCGCGCTGGCGCGACGATCGATCGCAAAGGGCGGACAACGCTCGAAAGATGGCGCGTCGCTGGGCGAATGCGGCGAGCAAACTGGTTCCGATCGAGTTCGATGACGAGTTTGGGTCGAGCATTTGCCTCGCGCTTGCGCGGCCGGATTTCGTGGCGAAGCGGCGGGATACGAGCGGGGAGCATTGGCTGTCCGTCGGCGGTCGCGGTTTCCAGCTCGACCCGACATCGTCGCTGGCGCGATCCGAATGGATCGTCATCGGCGATGCGCAGGGACAGGCCAAAGGCGCGCGCATCACCGCCGCCGAAGAGCTCGACCAGAATCTCATCGAGATGGTGTTTGCGGATCAGATCGAAGAGCGATCCATAATCCTCTGGAATAACGGTAAAAATCAGGCCGAAGCTCGATCGGAGTTGCGGCTCGGTGCAGTCGTGCTTCGGAGTTTGCCGGACCGGAATCCCGATTCGCAGCAGGTTGTGGACCTCCTTGTGGAGAAAGCTCTGGAGGAGCTGGGGAAGATATTTCCAGCTGGATTTCTGGCCCGGGCCAAGTTCGCAGGGATCGAGGCGCTGTCTTCTGAAGGCCTACGCGATTCTGCGCCGATATGGCTTACGCCGCTGCTCGACGGGCGAAGGGACTTCGACTTGCCGCCAAATCGCTTTGCCGATGCCGCTCTGGCGATGCTCGATTGGGACACCCGCCAACGGCTCGAACGCGAAGCGCCCACGCATTTCACCTCGCCCGCCGAAACGCGCCACGCGATCGACTATTCAGGCGACGATGCGCCGAGCGTGGAAGTACGCGTGCAAGCGCTGTTCGGGCTCGACGAGCACCCGATGATCGGCTCGACGCCGCTGTTGCTGAAGCTCACCAGTCCGGCGGGCCGTCCGATTCAGTCAACCCGCGATCTGCCCGGGTTCTGGCGCGGAAGCTGGGCCGACGTCGCCAAGGAGATGAAGGGACGCTATCCCAAACATCGCTGGCCCGACCTACCCTGGATGGAAAAGCCGAGCCTAAAGACGAAAAACGCCTTCAATAGCGATTGAGATTGGATTATCTGGCGCGCGAACAAGGGATCGATCGATGAGTGCACGAATCTACCAGCAGCCAAAGAGCGCCATGCAGTCTGGCAAGGCCAAGACGGATATCTGGGTGCTCGAATTCGAGCAGTCCGAGGCCCGCAAGCCCGATCCGCTGATGGGTTGGACCGGCAGCGGCGACACTCAGGCGCAGGTAAGACTGAACTTTCCCAGCAAGGATGCCGCAAAGGCTTACGCCAAGAAATACGGCATCACCGCCCGGGTTCATTCCACTCCGCCGAAGTCACTCAAGCTCCAGGCCTACGCCGACAACTTCAAGTGAGCTTTGCGAAGCAAACGCGCTATTGAATTCTCAACTTCTCCTCGCCATATGGCGGCTCGGGAGTCGGGTGGACGTTTGCGTTCGCTCACCGGGTCAGGTCCGGAAGGAAGCA
>CAZJZO010000018.1:0-38823 GCA_964550495.1 uncultured Porphyrobacter sp.
GCAACTCGCAGCCAAACCGGTTGCACGTGCAACTATCGCGCGATATTCAGCCGCCATTGCACGGGGTGACGGGGAGTTGCGCTTCTGCGGAGGTTAGAAGCGGGTGCCTTGTCGGCTCCACAGTCGGCTCCTGCCTTCTTGGGAGCGCATGCATAGGAAGGTACTCGGCACATGACCGACGCTATTGACGCGACCGACACCCCAACCCCTCGTCGCAAGCCCAAAGATCCCGTCACCACGATCAACGGCAAGCCGATGAAACCCAGCACGCTGATGATGGGCTATGGCTTTGACCCGACCCTGTCGGAAGGTTCGCTCAAGGCGCCGATTTTCCTGACTTCGACCTTCGCGTTCGAAAACGCGGCAGCGGGCAAACGCCATTTCGAAGGGATCACCGGCCAGCGCCCGGGCGGTGCGGAAGGCCTGGTCTATTCGCGCTTCAACGCCCCCAATCAGGAAATCCTCGAAGATCGCCTCGCGATCTGGGATGGCGCGGAAGAAGCGCTGAGCTTTTCCAGCGGGATGACTGCCATCGCGATCCTCATGCTCGCCGCGTGCAAGGCGGGCGACGTGATCGTCCATTCCGGCCCGCTCTACGCCGCGAGCGAAGGCTTCGTCGCCAAGACCATGGCCAAGTACGGCGTAACCTATGTGGACTTCCCCGCCGGGGCGACTCCGGAAGAGCTCGATGCGGTGATGGAGAAGGCCAAGGCACAGGCCGAAGCTCAGGGTGGAGAAGTGCCGCTGATCTACCTCGAAAGCCCCGGCAACCCGACCAATGCGCTGGTCGACGTGGAAGCGGTCGCTGCGGCGCGCGACAAGCATTTCGATTCCGACCGTTGTCCCATCGCCATCGACAACACCTTCCTCGGCCCGCTGTGGCAGCGTCCGCTCGAGCATGGTGCGGACCTCGTGGTGTACTCGCTCACCAAGTATGTCGGCGGTCATTCGGACCTGGTTGCAGGCAGCGTTTCAGGCAAGAAGAAGTTCATCGACGCCATCCGCGCCTTGCGCAACACGATGGGCGGGATCACCGATCCCAACACCGCATGGATGCTGCTGCGCAGCCTCGAAACGGTTGAATTGCGCATGCAACGCGCTGGCGAGAATGCAGCCAAGGTGTGCGAGTTCCTGAAAGGCCACCCCAAGGTCGAAGGGCTCGGCTATCTCGGCATGATCGACGATCCGCGCCAGCAGGATATCTATGATCGCCATTGCCTCGGTGCCGGTTCGACCTTCAGCGTCTTCATCAAGGGCGGCGAGGCCGAATGTTTCCGGTTCCTCGACAATCTCAAGATCGCCAAGCTTGCGGTCAGCCTCGGCGGCACCGAAACGCTTGCCAGCCACCCGGCGGCGATGACTCACCTGTCGGTCCCACCCGAGCGCAAGGCGGCGCTTGGCATCACTGACAATCTGGTGCGGATCAGCATCGGGATCGAAGACCCCGACGATCTGATCGCGGACTTTGATCAGGCACTGGATTACGTCTGAAATTCAGACTAAGTTGTCTCCCCAAGGGAGACGACTCATGACCCAATGCACGTGCATGGTCCAAGCCGGGCAGATTACCGCAGAGCAGGAAGCAGCCCTGCGCGAGGAAACCAGCGCCTTTGCCGAGCGGCACTTTGGTTCGCCGGGCGAGATCAACTGGGTAACCGTGCCCGAAGGCAGCGGTTACACGGCAGGCAAGCTTTCGACCTCGGTCATCGTGAGCGTAAGGTCCGATCGCCCGCTACCGCCTTCGGAACGGGTTCCGCTGCTGCACGAACTCGAACAGATCTGGACGACGCATGCCGCGCGCAGTTCGGACGAAGTCGTGTCCGTTATCGCCGACCCGCTGGGCTGAGAAGGAGAGAAAGATGCCGCTCTATATCGTCAATTCGAAAGCCGGTTCTCTGACAACAACGGCCAAGTCCAGGATCGCAGCGGACGTAACCCGCATTCATTGCGATGTGACCGCCGCACCACCCAAGTTCGTGCATGTGTTCTTCTTCGAAGATGGCCCGACGCCTCCGCTCGGCGACAAGGACGCAATGGTTTACGGGCAAATACGGGCCGGACGAACCGATGCTCAGAAGGCGCAAATTGCGAAGGAAATGGCAGCTTCGGTCTGCGAACACACCGGGCTTGGCGCAAACACCGTCCATGCCTTTACCACCGACACACCCGCCAGCTGGGTGATGGAAGGAGGCGATGTGCTGCCCGAGCCCGGTGAAGAAGAAGCCTGGCTCGCTGCCCATGCGGCCAAGCAGGCGGCACAGGGGGCGAGCGCATGAGCGAGCGCAAACCCGTATTCCTTGTGATCGGGGCCGGGGCCGGGATTGGTGGCCATGCAGCAGCCCGCTTTGCTGCCGGAGGTTACCACGCAGTTCTGGCACGGCGATCGGATGAAGAAGGCCTCGCGCGGCTTGTCGGCCAGATCGAGGAAGCGGGCGGATCGGCCAGCGGCATTCTGCTCAACGCCAGCGAAGACGGAACGATCGAAGAACTGGTGGAACGGATCGAGCGCGACATCGGGCCGATCGACACGGCTCTGTACAATCTCGGCGCGCAGATCGGGAACCGCAAGCTGCACGATACGCCGCACCGGACATTCGAACTGGGATGGCGACTTGGGTGCTATGGCGTCTTCCGGCTGGCCCACGCCGCGTTCCCGGCGATGGTCGAGCGCGGCAAGGGATCGTTGCTGGTCACTTCGGCGACGTCCGCCGTGCGTGGCAATGCCGGCCAGCACAGCCACGCCGCAGCGATGGGTGGTCGGCGGATGTTGTGCCAGACGCTCAATGCCGAATTCGGCCCGCAAGGGATCCATGTTGCGCATGTCGTTGTCGATGGATCGGTCGATGCGCCCGACACATTGGGCAAGTTGCTCGGCGACAATTGGGAACGGTACAAGGCCTCCAAAGGCGAGGATGGCGTGATCGACCCCGGCGCGCTGGCCGAAACCTACTGGCACCTGGCACAGCAACCCAGGAATTGCTGGACTCACGAAGTCGATGCCCGCCCTTGGACCGACGTTGCATGGTGGAACGACAATCCCAATCCGACTATCAATTCGACCGCAGCAAATCCGGGGTTTGCGGGTTCGAAGGAGGGATAGGTGAATTCATCGATGCGTTTTGCGGTCGCACCCTTTCTGGTCGGCGTTGCATTTCCCGTCTCAGCAACCGCCAGCGAGGCTGAAGCGATTGCCGAGGCTGCATCTCCATGGCGCGCGAGCCTCGAAGACCAGACCTGCAGCCTGCAGCGCAGCTTTGAGCTCGGAAAGCAGAAAATCGTCCTCGACATTCGGCTTGGCGCTCCAAACTATGGCTATGAGCTGAATGTCGTTGCGGATGGCTTGAAACGCACATCCGACCAGCCGGAAACCCAGTTCGGTGAAAGGGACGGACGGATCAAACACGAATTCTCCTACAAGCTCAGCAGCGATGGTTGGGAGGGTTTCGCAGTCAGCGTCCCGTCGGACCATTTCAAGGCTGCCCGCGACAATGCCAGCGCGATACCCCTTGCCGTGCGCCGCGCCTTCAAGACCGACTTCGTGCTGCCGCTGCAGCTCAAGCAGCCGCTCGCCATTATGGACGACTGCCTGAATGCTCTTGTCGAAAGCTGGGGATTGGATCCGTTAGTGCAGAGGCAATTGAGCAGGCGCATCGACAAGCCGAGAGGTAAGTGGGACTGGTTTACCCATGCGATGATCGACACCGAAAAGGAACGGGACCGACTGGGACAGGATCAGTTTCGGATGCGGTTGATAGTAGATCCTGTCGGCAAGGTGAGCTCTTGCCATCTCTACGGCGGTCTTGCTGATAGCGAGGCTGGCGCGAAAGCCTGCGAGAAAATCAAGAAACGAGCAAAGTTCGACCCGGCGCTCGATCGGGATGGGAATCCGGTAAGCAGCTTCTTTTATATGGAAGGGACGACCTTTACGGGAACGAGCACTGTGTTTCTCTAGGCTTCCCAAACGGGTCGACCGTTCAGTGGACCGCGGTTCCGCTGGCCATTCGAAGCGGTCAGGGAATGTCGATCAACGCCCCAGGTGTGATTCCAGCTTCCCAATCACCTCGCGCAACTCTGCGTCCAGCGTTGCGTCCGTCAAACGCCCATCGGCGAAGTTTGCGCCGAAACTCGGCACCGACAGATGTCCGACAACATTGCCACCAAAATGCGGTGCGGCGTTGACCGCGAAGTCCAGCACCCTTCCCGCACCACCCTGCCCGGGTGAGGTCGCGAGCATCACCGTCGGCTTGTCCTGCCACACCTCGCGCCCGATGCGACTACACCAGTCGAACAGGTTCTTGAACGCGGCTGAGTATGCGCCGTTGTGCTCGGCGAAGGACACGATCAGCGCATCGGCGGAAGCGATCCGGGCCAGAAAATCATGCGCCAACTGCGGAATGCCTTCAGCTGCTTCACGATCCGAGCGATAAAGCGGCATCTCGTAGTCATGGATATCGAGCGTATCGACTTCGGCGTTCTCGAGCAGGCTCGCTGCATACTCCACCAGAGCGCGATTGATCGAAGTTGAGGAATTGCTCGCTGCAAAGGCAAGAACGCGCATTGTGATCTCCTGATCGGGTCAGTTCAGCCCTTCCATTCGCGCCGTTCTTCCGCCACGCGAAGGACATCGTAGGCGACCTGCAGTTTCTGAAACTCCTTCGCCGCTTCCTCGTCGCCGGGCTTCACGTCCGGGTGCACCAGCTTGGCCTTTGCACGGTATGCCTTCTTGACCGCAGCAAAGTCGGCATCGGCTTCCAGCTCGAGCAGTTCCAGCGCGCGCATTTCATCGGCCGTACGCGAACCATCGCCCGATCCCGCCCAGCCGTAATGCGCGCTCTCGGCATAGGCGGCGCTTTCCGCCCGCTCGGCTCGCGCCCGTTCGGCGGCCTCGGCCTTTTCCAGCCCCTCGAAGTAATCCCACTTCGAGTTGTATTCCGCCGCATGCTTCTGACAGAAATACCAGCGATCCGGGCTGTTGGGAGCCTTGGGTGCCGGGCACAGACCCGGTTCGTCGCAACCATGCCGGTCGCACGGGCGCTGGGTCACCGTCTCGCGCGAGGATTCATACGGTCGCCAGCGCGGGAAACCCCAATCGTCAGAGCGTTTCCTGCGGCTCACGCTGAAGCACCGGCGGGAATGACATGGATGACGTTGGTCGAGCGCATTGCCCCGCTAATCTAGGCGAGGTGGCTGTGATTGCAAAGGAATGGGAACAGGTTTCGTTGTGAAATGTTGCAACGCAATAGAATATTCACAACCGCGCCCTACTACGCGCGGCCGAAAGGGACCACGATGAGCCAACAGTTGCAGATTTCGAGTGTGTTTTCAGTGCTTGCGCTGGCCGCTTTGTGCATTGTTGCGTCGACGTCCAACCACTTTGGCGGTGCAGCAAGCACAGGGCCGGACCTGGTGCAGGCCGAGCGTGCACCCGGCCTGCTGCCCGGCTAAAGCCCTAGTTGATCATTACGCTCGCGGCGCGGCGGTTCTGCGCCCATGCGCCTTCGTTCGACGCCAGCGCAACCGGTCGCTCCTTGCCGTAACTGACAGTCCGGATGCGATCGGCCGAAACGCCAAGGCTGACGAGGTAGTTCTTGGCTGAATTGGCGCGCCGTTCGCCTAGCGCGAGGTTGTATTCGCGCGTCCCGCGTTCGTCGGCATGGCCTTCGACGGTGAAAGTCAGCTGCGGATAGCGGGCAAAGTACTGCGCCTGTGCCTGCAAGGCAGCCGCATCGGCGCTGTCGATGTTGAAGCGGTCGGTGTCGAAGTAGATCGTCGTCGATCCGCCGACTGCGTTCTGGAAATGCTCCTGCGAACCGACAGTTGGCCCGGACGGCCCAGTCGGCGTCGGCGTGGCTGTCGGCGCCGGCACGGTATCGACCGGAGGCGGAGGAAGCTCTTCGGGCGCTTCGCGCGAACATGCGGCGATGGTGGCAGTCGATGCCAGCAGCAGGACAGTCGCAAGTGGCTTGTTCATAGTGCTCTTCCTTTCAAGCAAGTCCCTTTATGGCCGGATCGGCCCCCATGCGGGGTCG
Organism: uncultured Porphyrobacter sp.; assembly: GCA_964550495.1. Lineage (GTDB taxonomy): Bacteria > Pseudomonadota > Alphaproteobacteria > Sphingomonadales > Sphingomonadaceae > Erythrobacter. The sequence continues at coordinate 6,030 of CAZJZO010000018.1, forward strand.
GAGGCATCCACCGGAGTCGGCAAGCGGCGTTCGTTGCGGCCGGTCAGATCGACTTGCCAAAGACCGGAACGGCCGGAATTTCGAGCGGTGCGGAAAAACTGGATGATCCTTCCATTGGGAGCCCCGACCTGGGCTCCCAATGGAAAAACTGGATGATCCTTCCATTGGGAGCCCAGGTCGGGGCCTCATCCTGCCATCCGTTGGTAAGCACGCGAAGGTTACGCCCCTGCGGCGTCATGACCGCGACGTTGAAGTCGCCGGCAATGCGCGTGAAGGCAATCTGGTCTCCGCGCGGACTCCATTCGGGCGTCGCGCATCGGCCGCCGAAGAAGGTGATGCGCCGCTGGTTCGAACCATCGGCATTCATGACATAGCATTGCTGCGAACCCGAACGGTCGCTCTCGAACACGATTCTCGAGCCATCTGGCGAATAGGAGCCGCCAATGTCGATCCCCGGCGTGTTGGTCAGCCGCACGCTGCGACCGCCCGTCACCGGCACGCGGTAAATGTCGGTGTTGCCCGCGACTGCCATCGAATAGAGGATGTGTCGGCCATCGGGCGACCAGCGCGGCGCGATGGTCGGGTTGCGGTTTTCGGTCACCAATGTCTGAGTCCCGCGACCGATGTCGTAGACATAGATGCGCGGATTGCCGTCGACATAGGAGAGGTACAGGATCTTCGAATAGTCGGGGGAATAGCGCGGAGTGAGCGCGGTCGCGCTGCCGAGCGTCAGGAAGCGGTGATTGGCCCCGTCGCTGTCCATCACGGCGAGCCGTTTGACCCGATTGTCCTTCGGACCGGTCTCAGCGATATAGGCGATGCGGCTGTCGAAGAACGGATCTTCGCCGGTCAGCCGAGCGTAGATCAGGTCCGAACATTTGTGCGCCGCGCGGCGCCAATCGGCAGGCCGGACAACCCAGCCTTCGCGGATCAGCTCATCCTGCAGGGCGACGTCATAGAGATAACAACCGACCACCAATCGTCCGTCGCTGCGGGCGTTGGCGAAACCCTGAACCAGCATCTCCGCACCGCGCCCGCTCCAGCTGCCCCAGGATGGAGCGCGCACTTGCGCAAAGCTTGGCTGTGGGAGGCTGTCGGGGCCGGTCGGCTTGAACAGGCCATTGTTGCGAAGGTTTGCAGTAATTACCCGCGCAATCTCTCGCCCGAGCGCAGCGGTGCCATTGGCGTTCGCCGGGGTCGAGCGGTCTCGCTGCGTGGCGAAAGCGGGGATCGCGATGCCCAGGTCGGACCAATCGCTTTCATCGGTGACTGTGAAGGTCAGCCCCTCCTCGGCCTCCTGCCCTGATGCGGCCGTACCGGTAGTCTCGACTGCACCGCCTTCGCCGACCGGTTCGCCAAGATCCTGATTCTGGGCGATCGCCGCAGCGGGCAGGCCGGCGGTAAGCAGTGCAAGGGCAATCAGGCTAACTTTCATCGAGACAGGTTCCTATCGAAGCGCGCTCCCCTAATCGACTTCCAAGCATTGTAGTATTCGTCGGGCAGGTCAAATGGAGCGGCGAGTTGCACGGCGCGTATGGCACGCTCGGCGTGAAGTGGGGCTTGCGGTCGGTTGGAGGAATTGATCCCGCTCTGGTTGATGACGCGAGGCTTGCCTTTGAGGCGCCCACGCTCGTCCAGTTCAAATGCCAGAACCGTGACCAGACGTTCGGCATCGACTCCCTGCGGCGCATTCCAGTGCGGTCGCACCTGGCGGACGATGGACTGAATGATCGAAGCTTTTGCGCTTGCGCCGATCTCAGATGCCGGCAACCGCGTTTCATCGGTGGTCGTCGAACCGCCCTGCCCCGGCAGGAAATCGCTTCCAATCCGGCTGCCGCCACGATTGGTCGGACGCGGTGACGGCGTTGCCCGGGGCTGAGGCGGCGTGCGCGTGTTCTGCCGTGGCGCAGCCGTTTGCTGCGCACGCGGAGCACTGGTTGTCGGCGGCGGCGGTGTTTCGGGGGCAATCTCCGGAACGCTCTCGGTAGCCACAGGATCGCTTTCTGGGACGACTTCTTCGCCCAGTGTCGGTGCCAGAGCAGCGCGGCTTTCGAGCACGGGATCCGGTGCGGTGGATTCAAGGCTGACTTCGCTGGCGAGATTGACCGTCATTCGCTCGGGTGCGGAGAACACTTCCTGCCGCACCGGCTGGAACACCAGCAGCGCTACCACCGCAACGTGCAGCACTACTGCGACCGTCAGTCCGGCCCGGTCTTCGCTGCGAAAAGTGGCACTCTCTCCCATTTCAGCCGCTCGCTATGGCGCAGTGCCTGAATCTGAGGTGACCAGCGAGATCGAGGTGAAGCCGGCGCGGTTCAACTCGCCGAGAACCGCCATCGTCCTGCCGTAATCGACCGCGCGGTCGCCGCGGAAAACGATGATCGGCAATTGCCCGTCTGCACCGCGGTCGATGGCAGCGAGCGCTGCTGGAAACCCGCCGGCAGGAATAGCCTCGTTCTCGATGAAGATAACTCCGTCCTGATCGACCGAGATGGTGACCTGCTCGGGCGTCTGCTCAACCGGATTGGCGCGGCTGTCGGGCAATTCGACCGGCACACCAACCGCCAGCAGCGGGGCGGTGACCATGAATATGATCAGCAGAACCAACATCACGTCGACGAACGGCGTGACGTTGATCTCCGACATCGGTGCACGGCGCGAGCGGCGCGAGTTTTTGCGGCCGGCACTGCTTATTGATGCAACCATCAGAGTCCTTTCCTTCCGCACGCCATCCGGCGCGCGAATTCCTCGGCCCTTCCGGGCCTGCGGGCGGCCGGTCGGCCTTGCGGTCGCTGGCGCGACCGTGCTCCGCGACCGAGCGGATGGCCAGGAAGGGATCGACGCGGACGGCGTCGCAAGGGCAACCGCCCGCCCGCAGCGATGCGACCTTCAGGTCGCGTGAGCGAGGAAGTCGCGTTCGCGGATGCGAATGCGCACATGGCTACGCCTTGTCCAAGTCGCGGCTGAGGCCCGCATGGACCTTGTCGGCGAAGCGCTGAAGCTTGGCTTCGTAGCGGTTCACGCGGCCCGAGAAGCGATTGTAGGCGATCACTGCCGGGATGGCGGCGAACAGGCCGATGGCGGTCGCGAATAGAGCCTCGGAAATGCCCGGAGCCACCACGGCGAGCGACGAGCTTTCCTGCGCGCCGATCTGGAAGAAGCTGTTCATGATGCCCCAGACGGTGCCGAACAGCCCGACAAATGGCGCGACCGAGCCGGTGGTGGCGAGAAAGCCCAACCGGTCGGACAATTCGTCCGCCTCGTGCGCGACCTGGCTCTCCATTGCGGCGTTGATACGGTCGCGCGCGGCGGCCTTGTCGATTGATGCCGCCGCCTTTGAGCGCTTCCATTCATCGAGGCCCGCACTCGCGACCCGCGCCGATGGCACTTCGCGGCGCAATTGCTTGGTCAGCATCGCCTCGCGCTCCTTGGTCTCCCAGAAGTCGGTTTCGTAATTGCGCGATTTCTTCTCCAGCCCGCCGATCCGCAGGCTGAATGCGACGATGATCGTCCACACCCAAATGCTGGCAAGGATCAGGCCCGCCATCACCGCCTGAACGACAATATCTGCGTCGAGAAACAGTTCGAGCGGGTCGAGCCGGGTCGATGCGGCCGCCGTCAAAAGCTCTAAGGTCATAGGGTCAGGATTCCCCCTGGTTCATGAATTCTCTGAATGCTGTGCGCCATTCGGCCGGCTGGCGGCGGGGGCGCCCGTCAGGAGTGAGGAATGCGACACGGACTTCGGCGGAGGTCAGCACCTCGTCGCCGCGCCTCGCAACCTGCGCCATCCGCACGCTCGCCGCACCCAGCCCATGGCATAGGGTCTCGATCACGATATCGTCGTCGAGCTTGGCCGGACTCAGGTATTTGATGTTCAATTCGGTCACCGCATAGGCGCCGCCATCACCTTCGGCGCCTGCCTCGATCGCGGCGCGCTGATCGATGTCGAGCATCCGCAACAGGTCGGACCGAGCGCGCTCGAACCAGCGCAGGTAGTTGGCGTGGTATGTGATGCCCGAAAGATCGGTGTCCTCGTAATAGACCCGCACGGCATAGAGGTGCCGCGGACCGTCGAATACGCCGCCGGGAGGGTTCGGTTTAACCATGGTGCGTTCCACCTAACGCAGGGCCGAAACGAAACATAGGCGCGCTGTCGCGGTGTCCACCTTAATGACGCTGGAACGAATCTCAGACGCGACCAAAGGCGACTATCTTCGCCAGATCATTGGCCCGAGTGGCTGTCCGCCAAAGATGTGGACGTGCAGGTGCGGCACTTCCTGCCCGCCATGCGCGCCGATATTGGCGAGCAGGCGGTAGCCCGGCTCGACCAGCCCCTTCATTCGCGCGACTTCGCCGACCGCGCGCACGAAGCCGCCAATTTCCGCATCGCTTGCCTTGGTCGAAAAGTCGTCCCAACTGACATACCTGCCCTTGGGAATCACCAACGTGTGCACTTCGGCCTGCGGGTTGATGTCCTCGAACGCGAACGCCCATTCGTCTTCGTAAACCTTGTTCGAAGGGATCTCTCCGCGCAGGATCTTGGCGAAGATGTTGTCGTCGTCATAGGGCAAGGTCGGATCGATCGGCATGCTTACTCGCTCCTGCTGGCTTTCTCTTCGAGGCCCGACAGCCCTTCGCGACGCTCGAGTTCGGCGAGAACGTGATCGAGCGTCACGCCCTTCGCCTGCAGCAGCACGAGCAGGTGAAACAACAGATCGGCGCTCTCGCTCACCAGTTCCTCATTGCTGCCGGAGACCGCCGCGATGACAGCCTCGGTCGCTTCCTCGCCAAGCTTCTGCGCGATTTTCGGCAGCCCCTTGGCGTTGAGGCGCGCGACATAGCTTTCGTCGGGCGAGGCCGCGCGGCGCGAGGCGATGACCTGTTCGAGGCGTTCGAGAGTGCTCATTGGCGGGTTTCTCGTTCAATCGCCGCGCGCGGGCAAGCGCAATATCCCCAACCTAGATACCACGCGCCGGCAGGCCGGCCTCGCGCAGCGCCTCGTGCGCATCGTGGATCGAATGCTCGCCGAAGTGGAAGATCGAAGCTGCCAGCACCGCGCTGGCATGGCCTTCGCGCACCCCGTCGACCAGGTGATCGAGATTGCCGACCCCGCCGCTGGCAATGACAGGGACGCTGACGGCATCGGCGATAGTGCGGGTCAGCTCGAGGTCGTATCCGGCTTTGGTGCCGTCACCATCCATGCTGGTGACCAGCAGCTCGCCGGCGCCAAGCCTGGCGAGGTTTACCGCATGTTCGACGGCATCGATCCCGGTGGACTTGCGTCCACCATGGGTGAAGATTTGCCAATTCCCGTCTTCCGTCCTCCGCGCATCCACGCTGGCGACCACGCACTGACTGCCGAATTTCCTGGCAATCTCGGCGACGAGTTCGGGCCGCTTCACCGCCGCGCTGTTGACCGCGACCTTGTCCGCTCCCGCAAGCAGCAACGCGCGCGCATCCTCGACCGAAGCCACCCCGCCGCCCACAGTGAGCGGCATGAAGCACACCTCCGCCGTGCGCCTGACGATATCGAGCAGCGTCCCGCGTCCTTCATGCGTCGCGGAAATATCGAGAAAGCACAGCTCGTCCGCCCCAGCTTCGTCATAGGCGCGCGCCTGCTCGACCGGATCGCCCGCATCCTTGAGATCGACGAAGTTGACGCCCTTCACCACGCGCCCATCGGCGACATCGAGGCAGGGAATAACTCTGATACGGACGGTCATGCCCGTGCCCCCATCGCGATCGCTGCCGCAAGGTCGAGCTTGCCTTCGTACAAGGCCCGCCCGGTGATCACTCCTTCGATCCCCTCATTCGCGTGCAGCGACAGGACGTGGATGTCGTCCAGACCTTTCACTCCGCCGCTGGCGATCACAGGGATATCGACTTGCCGCGCAAGCTCGACCGTCGCGTCGATATTGACGCCCTTCAACAGCCCGTCGCGCCCGATATCGGTGAACAGCAGCGAGGCGACACCTGCATCTTCAAACCGGCGTGCGAGATCGACTACCGGGACATCGGATACTTCGGCCCAGCCTTCGGTCGCGACCATGCCGTCCCGGGCATCGACCGCGACGACAATGCCGCCTTCCCACTCCTTCGCCATATCCTTCACGAATTCCGGATCCTTGAGCGCAGCCGAGCCCATTACCACGCGTGAAACGCCAAGGTTGAACCAGCCTTCAACGGCCCGAGCGTCGCGAATGCCGCCGCCAAGCTGCACGTGGCCCGGAAAGCGCTCGATAATACCCTTAACCGCGTCAATATTGCGGCCCTCGCCTGCAAAACTTCCGTCGAGATCGACCACATGCAGGTGTTGCGCTCCCGCCTCGGCAAAGATCATCGCCTGCGCTGCCGGATCGTCGCCGTAGATCGTTGCGCGATCCATGTCGCCTTCGGCCAGCCGCACCACTTCGCCGCCCTTCAGGTCGATGGCCGGAAAGACGATCACGGCGCCCACTCCAGAAACCTTTCGAGCGTCGCCAGTCCATAGGCCTGGCTCTTTTCGGGGTGGAACTGCACACCCAGCACATTGCCCCGCGCAACCGCCGCGACGAGCCCCTCGCCGTGATCGGTCATGGCCGCAATGTCGGACGGGTTCTCGGCGGCAAAGTGATAGGAATGCAGGAAATAGGCCTCTCCATCCTCGAACACGGCATGGCGCTTGGCGTGTGGCAGCATTGCGACATCGTTCCAGCCCATGTGCGGAATCTTGATCGCCGGATCGCTCGGTTCGATCAGGTGAACCTCTCCAGCAATCCACCCGAGCCCCAGCGTTGTGCCATGCTCCCGCCCGCGGTCGGCCAGCAATTGCATCCCGACACAAATGCCAAGGAATGGCGCGCCGCCGACATGCACCCGCTCGGTCATCGCGTCGATCATGTGCGGGATTGCCTTGAGACCCTTGGCACACGCCTTGAACGATCCAACACCGGGCAAGACAATCCGGTCCGCCGCGCGCACGACATTGGGATCCGCGGTGACCTTCACATGCGCTCCCACCGCTTTCAAAGCGTTGTGAACAGAATACAGATTGCCCGCGCCGTAGTCGACCAAGGCGGTGATCTGAGCCATTCTAGCTATCCGCACGCCCATCCGGGCGCATGGTACTCGCTTGACGTGAAGCAGAGCTGCACCTGCTGCGGGCGGGCGGTCGCCCCTGCGGCTGCTGGGCAGCCATCTGTTTTCCTCTAACCACCCAATTGGCCCTTTGTGCTCGGGATTGCGCCACCCTTGCGCGGATCGCGTTCGACAGCGATGCGCATCGCACGGGCAAAGCCTTTGTAGAGGCTTTCGCAGATATGGTGGTTGTTGGCGCCGTAGAGCAGTTCGCAATGCAAAGTAAGCCCGGCAGTCTGCGCGACCGAATGGAACCAGTGTTCGATCAACTCGGTATCCCATTCGCCGAGCTTTTCCTGTGTGAAACCCGCTTTCCAGACGAGATAGGGCCGACCCGAAATGTCGAGCGATACGCGGCTCAAGGTTTCATCCATCGGCGAATAGGCGCTGCCGTATCGACCGATACCGGCCTTGTCTCCGAGCGCTTCGTTAAGCGCCTGCCCCAAGGCGATCGCCGAATCTTCGGTCGTGTGGTGCTGATCGACGTGCAGGTCGCCAACCACCTTCATGCTGACATCGATCAGCGAGTGTTTCGAGAACTGCTCAACCATATGATCGAGGAAGCCGATTCCGGTCGAAACGTCATAGCTGCCAGTGCCGTCGAGATTGACGGTGATTGCGATCTCGGTTTCGGCAGTCTTGCGCTCGACAGTGCCGGTGCGAGGGGCAGATTGGGGGGCATCAAGCATGCTTGCGCTATAGGCCTGTCGGCGCGCGACGCAAGCATGGCGAGAAGCCGCGGCAAGCCAGCGCGACCGGTATTTTGGCCGTGGGATCACGAAACGCTTGACCCACGCGGCGTGCCTCGTCACGATTCACCGCATAATGAGTGATGAGACCCCCGATAGCCTGATCCCGTATGACGAGATCGTTCAGGAGGCGCTTCGCGCCGTGGTGGGGCGCGTGCTCGGGGAAATCGAGCAGGGCGGAAGCGAACTGCCGGGCAATCACCATTTCTACATCACCTTCAAGACCGGCGCCCCTGACGTGTCGATCCCGCCGCATCTGCGCGAGCGGTTCCCGGATGAGATGACCATCGTCCTCCAGAACAAATTCTGGGATCTGGAAGTGCGCGATGATGGATTTTCGGTTGGCCTCTCGTTCAACCAGATTCCGGCCAAACTCTCGATTCCGTTTGCGGCTATCACCGCATTTGTCGATCCGGCGGTCGATTTCGGACTGCAATTCCAGGCTTCGGTGGCCGAAATGGCTCCGGAAGAGCATGACGATGCCGAAAACGATGGCGACGATCAGGCCGGCCCCAGGGATGTGGGCACTGGCAGCGACGGATCGAATGTCGTCCCGATCGATTTCGGCCGCAAGAAATAGCCAGATCGGGTTCTGCGAAGCGATATGGCCGAGCACGATCCTCCCCAGGAACCAAACGAAGGTTCGGGTAAAAGCATTCCGCTGCCCAGCACCAATCCTGGCACCAACCTGTTGATCGCAGATATCGTCCTGCGCGGCGCCGGCCGGGTCATGCGTGAAACCCTCGAAAAGCGAATGCTGATCGCCAATTACGACCCCGACAAGGCGCGCGAACTGATCGACGGGCGAACCGTGCTGACCAGTCTCGCGGTCTATGGCGCCAGCAAACTGGCCGCGCGTTCGACGCCCGGGCTCGCGTTGGTGGCAGGTGGCCTTGCGCTGAAGGCGCTGTACGACCGCGGAAAGTCGCTCCAGCTCGAACGCCACAAGGCGGAAACCGACGAAGACTGACCAAGGGTTTATCGCCCGCCCTTGATTTTCGCCCGCGCTTTGCGGCAACGGGGCATATGAGCCACCAACCGAAGTCTCTCGACAAGCTGCACCGCCGCGGGCTGCTGTTCATCCTCTCCTCTCCGTCGGGCGCTGGCAAGACGACCCTGTCGCGCATGCTGCTGAAGAATGACCCGGCCATCAAACTGTCGGTCTCGGCCACGACCCGCCCGCCCCGCCCCGGCGAAGAAGACGGAAAACACTATCACTTCGTCAGCGATGGCGAATTCGACCGCATGGTCGCGGAAGACGAGTTCTACGAATGGGCCGAGGTGTTCGGTCACCGCTATGGCACGCCCAAAGGCGAGATCCGCGCCGGGCTGAAGGAGGGGCAGGACTACCTGTTCGACATCGACTGGCAGGGCACACAGCAACTCTACCAGAAAGACCAGCAGGACGTCGTCAGCGTTTTCATCCTGCCACCGAGCCTGCCTGAGCTGCGCCGGCGCCTCGAAGCGCGTGCGCAGGACAGCGAGGAAGTGATCGACAGCCGGATGGAACGCGCCCGTGCCGAGATCAGCCACTGGGCGGAATACGATTACGTGGTGATCAACGACGATGTCGACGAATGCTTCGAGCGGGTGTGCGAAGTGCTGGACGCCGAACGCATGCGGCGCACGCGGCAGACCGGCCTGATCCCGTTCGTGCGCGAGCTGATGGGATAGGGATTGGCAGCGGTCATTATGCGGGTTTCGGTCTACCGATTGCGCAGTTCCGCTACGCGTTAGGCGCCGCCCGCGTCATCGAGATTGATGGTTCGCGTAAGACCGAGTGCGCTGCAAAAGGCCTTGTCGTGCGAAACGCAGATTATCGCGCCGTCGTAGCTCTTCAGAGCCTGCTCAAGCAGTTCGATCGCATGGATGTCGAGATGGTTCGTTGGCTCATCGAGGATTAGCAATTGCGGAGGCTCGAAGCCCGAAAACAGGCACGCGAGAGCAAGTCGGACCTTTTCCCCCCCGGAGAAAGTGCTCACCTGGCGCTGGCCCGAGACACCCCGAAATCCGAACTCGGCCAACGCCGCATGCGCTTGATGATGATCCAGTTGAGAATTGTGGCGCTGCATCGCTTGCAAGGCGTTCTCGTCAGGCTCGAGCAGCGCAAGATGCTGGTCAAGAATCGCGATCCGCGTGTTATCGCGCTCGACAGACCCCGAATGGGCCGATTGCCCGCCCGAAATGATACGCAACAAGCTGGTCTTGCCGCTGCCATTGCGTCCCCCAAGCGCGATCCGCTCCGGTCCGGTGACAATTAGGTCGATAGGCCCGAACAGGCTGCGGCCGGCAAACATGCAACCGATCGATCTGGCGTCGATCAGGATCCGGCCACGCTGGAGGCCGGTCCGTGGCAGCTCAATCCGGATCGGGACAACGAGTTCGACCTCGGCCTTTGCCGCATCCAGTGCTTCCTTCGCATTGGACACCTGTTCTTCGCCGACATTCTGATTACGGGCGATCGTGCTTTCCGCCCGGCTTTTCTGCGCATTGATTTGAAGTTTGCTGTCGTCTCGACGCTGCGCAGCGTTGCGCCCCTGTTTGGCGCGCTGCGCCTGCCGCTCGACCCTTGCCTGCCGGGTCTTTTGCGCATGCTTCATTTCCTGCTTGGCGCGATCGAGTGCGGTCAGCGCGCGGGCTCGTTCGGCTTCGCGCTGCTGCTCGAACGTGCTCCATCCACCTCCGACGCTCAGCACCCGAGTGGAAGACAGCTCGATGATCCGATCGACCTGTTCGAGCAAGGCGCGATCATGGGTGGCGACCAGCGCTGCACCGTCCCAGCTTCGTAGCAATTCGGCGACTGTCTCGCGGCCCTCGGCGTCAAGGTCATTGGTCGGTTCATCGAGAAGGAGTATATCGGGCTCACCAAGCAGCAGCGTAGCCAGCTTTGCGCGGCAGCGTTCGCCTCCGCTCAAGCTCTCGACCGAACGATCCAGCGGCAAGTTGTCGATACCGAACCTCGCAAGAACCCGCTCAAGCCTTGAAGGCAGGGTCCAGTCGGCTTGATCGAGGTCGCCGTCCCTGCCTTTGCCATTTTCAAGCCGGTCGATGATCGCAAGCTGGTCCTGCACCCCAAGCGCCTGTGCAACGGAGTGCCCGGGTTCCATTCGAACCTGCCGCAGATAGCCGACCTTGCCTTGCACAACGATGGTTCCGCTGCTCGGCCGACTGTCTCCAGCGATCGCCGAAAGCAGCGTTGTCTTGCCACACCCGTTGCGACCGAACAGGCCGACGACCTCGTTCGAGATAACCTCCGAGAAGGGCGGGAACAGCTCATGGTCGTGCACGATCTTGCAAGACACTTCATCGAGCCGGACGTGAGACATGAAAACCCCAAACGAGAGCTGGTCGGAAGCCGCCAGGGGGCTCAGATATTCACTAAAGGCCGATCCGTACAGGTTTGTCGGCATTCGGTGGCAACAGATGCCAATTTCGAATGCTCAATCGTGATCCCTGCCAGTTCGTCCGGTTCGATGATCCGGTCGAGCGGCGTCGGGAACCGACCAAGACGTAGTTTTTCAGACCTAGGTCGTCGCGCGCTTCTCAAGCTCTTCGAGCAGTTCCTTGAGCTGCTCATCGATAATGGCGCCGCTGTCGCCGCCCCCATAGTTGAGCGCGCCGCTCGAAAACGTCGTTCCGAAGGTCTCGGCAAGCGTATGAGTCTGCAGCACGCCGCTGGCAAAGTCGCGGGTGGTAAGGCTGTCGAGCGGATGGATGAACGCGCCCCACACCAACCCCTGACCGACCGCGTAGCGCGCATCCAGTGCCGTATCGAAATTGGCCTGCATCAGCCGCATCATCACGTCTTCCGGCAGCGCATCGACGGGCGCAATCGGAGTGATGACCCGCATCCGGCCTGCGCCGGTATCGGTCACCGCGATAATCATCCTGTCTTCGAGGGTGAACTGCCAGTTGTTGCCGTTGCGCTCAGCCTCGGAATCGATCGCCGTGATCACCTCGTCCATCTGATCGAGGACAGCCTGCATTTCCGGAGCGATTTCGGTTGTCTCCGGCTCGGCCTGTTCGAGATCGGAGAAATCATCGGAGACGGGCGGAGGGGGCGCGCGCTCTTCATCCTGCGCCAAAACCGCAATGGGAGCGGACACCACGATCCCGGCAGCCAGGGCCAACTTTGTGATGCGGCGGGACGGAATACGAGGCATGCGGATGCTCCTTTGCAAAAAGTCGTGTCTGCAGGTTCGGATCTCCGGCCGGATCCGTTACAGATCAACGCATTGCAGCGAGCGCGCGTTATTGCAGCGTAAATTCGCCATCGACATTGCGAAATTCGCGCGCGCCGATGCTGCGTTCGTGGGCGATCCGAACCGAATGGATTGCCGCTTCGATCTCGCGGCGCCAGTGATCGAGGAACTTGAACAGAACCGGATAGTCCGGCGCTTCGTCGTAATCCTGCCAGACATATTGCTGAATGAGCGAAGGATAATCGGGCAGGAAATAGAATATCTCGGCCGTCAACAGGCCGTAGCCCTTGAGCTGAAGTTCGAAATCCCGATCCGCCATAAGCGCGCCGTCCTTTCCATGCCTATGAGAACACGGAAAGGCTGACAATTTGGTTAATGGCGGTCAAGCATTTCAAATGCCTGATTTCACAGAATAAATTGGCACTCCCTTGCCAGAGTGCCAGCCAGTATGACCGTATCAACCGCCTCCGGCGGGATCGTTGAAGAGGTTCGGCAGAGAAGCATTCACCACCCCGCCATCGACCGTGACGGTGTCGCCGATCACATAGTCGCCGGCGCGGCTGCAGAGGTAGATCGCGGCGGCTGCCATGTCTTCCTTGGTCCCGATCCGCTTGGCCGGGATCATCGCCGCGCTGGCATCGGGCGCGTTCTTGGCGGCCTTGTTCATCTCGCTGGCAAAGGCCCCGGGCGCAATCGAGGTGACGATGATGTTGTCATGGATGAGCCGCGCGGCCATCCGTCGGGTCAGCTGGATCACACCAGCCTTGGACGCCTGATAGGCATAAGTCTCCCACGGATTGATCCGCTGCCCGTCGATCGAGGAGACATGGATGACCTTGGCCGGATGGTCGCCCTTGCCTGCTGCAACCAGCAGGTCGTGCAGCTTCTGGGTGAGAAAGAACGGCGTCTTGACGTTGAGGTCCATTGTCCGGTGCCAGCCGGCTTCGTTGAATTCGAGATAGGGCTGCCCCCATGCCGCACCGGCGTTGTTGATCAGGATGTCGAGCTTTTCCTCCCGCTTCGCCATTTCGTCGGCGAGCGACTGGATGCCGTCCATCTGGCTGAGATCGGCGGGAATGCCGATCACCTTGCCTTCACCGAACTCGTCGATGGTCTCCTGCATCTGCTCGACCTTGCGAGCCGAGATATAGACCCGGGCACAGCCGGCTGCGAGCAGGCCTTCGACAAACATCTTGCCGATCCCGCGCGATCCTCCGGTGACAAGGGCAATACGGCCATCGAGGCTGAAAAGATCTTGGAAGTTCATCATTGTAACTCTCCACCGTCATCCCGGACTTGAGCCGGGATCCCGCTAATTTCGGGCCCGCCGCAGGACAGAAGCGGGGCCCCGGATCATGGTCCGGGGCGACGAAAAGGGTCAGTAGCCGCTCATTTCCGCGACACGATTGGCGTGGAAATAGGCATCGCCAAGGAACTCCTGCAACGCGCGGTCGCGCTTCATGTAGAGACCGATATCGTATTCGTCGGTCATGCCGATGCCGCCATGCATCTGCACCCCTTCCTTGACCGCCAGGCCCGCAGCCTTGGCCACCTTGGCCTTGGCGACCGAGCTCATCAATTCGGCCGCTTCGCTGCCGCCATCCAGCAGTTGTTGCGCCTTGATCGTTACCGCACGCGCGATCTCGACCTCGGAATAGAGATGGCTGGCGCGGTGTTGCAGCGCCTGGAATTCGCCGATCAGCTTGCCGAATTGTTTGCGTTGCTTGAGGTAATCGATGGTCATGTCCATCGCACCGCGAGCGACACCGACACCTTCGGCAGCCGCGCCTAGGCGCCCCGCGGTCAGCATCGCGTTCAGCACTTCGCGTCCACCATCGACTTCCCCGATCACGGCATCGCCATCGAGCTCGACCCCGTCGAACTTGGTGTGAGTGGCAACCGAGCTGTCGACGAGGCGCACGGCATCGTGGCTCATATTCGCGGCGTCTTTCGGCACGGCAAACAGCGTGAGACCCTCATCCTCGTCATCGGCTCCGCTGGTTCGCGCAGCGACGACGATCATATCCGCGCTGGCGCCTTGGATTACGAAGTTCTTGGAGCCTGTCAGCCGGAAGCCATTCCCCGACTTTTCGGCTTTGGTGGTGATCCGCTGAGGACGGTGCTTGGCAGTCTCATCGATTGCAACCGCGAACACGCTATCTCCGGAAACAAGGCCGGGAAGATAGCGACCGCGAACCTCGTCCGAACCATGCTTGAGCGCTGTCGCCGCAAGGACAGAGGAGGTCAGGAACGGCGAAGGCGTGAGATTGCGACCGATTTCTTCGAGCACGATTCCCGCTTCGACATGGCCCATGCCGAGCCCGCCATCGTCTTCGCCGACCAGCATTCCGGTGAAGCCCATCTCGGCCATCTGCTTCCATAGAGCGTGGCCGAACCCGTCCGGACAATCGCGGTCGCGCCAATGGCGCAACTGTTTGGCGATGTTGCCTTCGTCGGCCATGAAGCCGCTGGCGCTCTCGGCCAACATCGCCTGATCTTCATCGTGGTAAAGGGGCATTGGGGTTCCGTCCTCTCTCGGAAAATCCAGTATCTCGGGCCGCCCCTATCGAAAGCAGGCGGCCCGGCAGTCGTCTTTTTCTCGGTTACGATCCCGGCAGATCGAGAATGCGCTTTGAAATCACGTTGAGCATGACCTCGCTGGTGCCGCCCTCGATCGAATTGGCCTTGGTCCGCAGCCAATTGCGCGACGGTTTGCCGCCATCGGTTTCGTCGCTCTCCCATTCGAGACTGCGCGAACCGCCGGTGGCCATCATCAGTTCGTGACGACGCTTGTTCAGCTCGGTGCCGACATATTTCATCATGTTCGGCTGGGCCGGATGTCCCTTGCCCGCTTTCATTTCGTCCATGAACTTCTCGGCCATCGAGGTGAATGCCAATGCATCGACGTCGAACATCGCCAGTTCGGCGCGCAGGACCGGGTCTAGCTCATCGCCGGACTTGGCCGCATGGCGCTTCATCGCGGCGCCGATGGCGGCCGTGCGCTCCCCGCCACCCATGCCGGAGATCATCTCGCGCTCATGGCCAAGCAGGTATTTGGCAACATCCCAGCCGCGATTGACCTCGCCGACCTGTGCGGGAATGTCTTCGCCATAGCTCTTGGGCACTTTCACGTCTTCGAGGAAGGTCTCGCAGAATGGCGAGTTGCCACTGATCAGCTTGATCGGCTTGGTCGAGACGCCTTCGGTCGCCATGTCGATCAAGGTGAACGTAATGCCCTGATACTTGTTGGTCTTGTCGGTGCGGACGAGACAGAAAATCCAGTCGGCGTGATCGGCGTAGGAGGTCCAGACCTTCTGACCGTTGACGACCCAGTGATCGCCCTTGTCCTCGCCAAAGGTCTGCAGGGACACGAGATCGGACCCGCTGCCTGGCTCCGAATAACCCTGGCACCAGCGAACCTCGCCGCGCGCGATTTCATTGAGGAAGCGCTGTTTCTGGCCTTCGGTGCCGAAGTGCAGAAGCGCCGGACCCAGCATCCAGATGCCGAATGAGCTCAGCGGCGGACGCGCGCCGATCCGGCTCATTTCCTGGCGCAGCACCTTGGCCTCGGCCGGGTTGAGACCGGCTCCGCCATATTCCTTGGGCCAGGCCGGGACAGTGTAGCCCTTGGCGACGCAGGCATCGAACCACGCCTTTTGCGCGTCGTTCTTGAAGCTCGCGTTGCGGCCGCCCCAATAGACGTCTGCCTCGTCGCGCACCGGTTCGCGCATCTCAGCCGGGCAGTTCGCCTCCAGCCACGCGCGCGTCTCGGCGCGGAATGTTTCCAGATCGGACATGGCGCCGATTCTCCTCTCGTTATGCTCCCACTTGACGTTCACGTTATGGGAAGTGCTGGCATGCCTGCAAGCGCAGAAATGCGAATGCGCCATGCCGTAGCGTCACCCGGTTTGCGTTGACGCACCCGTCAGTCCGCTTAGGTTGCAAACCGGGATTTAGAGAGGACAAGCTTGATGCGATTCTCCGGAAAGGTCGCTGTCGTCACGGGCGCAGCGTCGGGAATTGGGGCGGCCAGCGCGCGGCTCCTGGCGCGCGAAGGAGCGGTGGTTTTCGCCAGCGATATCGACGTCGAAGGCGGTACGACGCTCGCTGAGGAATGCGAAGGAGACATACGCTTCAAACGCTGCGATGTCAGTGTCCCGGCGGAGATCAAGACGCTCATGGATGAAGCGGCAGCGGAATCGGGCGGCATCGATATCGTGCTCAACAACGCGGCCGCCGGCGGAGCCCGCCCGCCGATCGACGAGATCGAGCCGGAAGAATGGGACGGCACGATGGACCTCGTCCTGCGGTCGGTCGCATTCGGTATTCGCTATGCTGCGCCGCATATGAAGCACCGTCCCGGTGCGAGCATCGTCAACATTTCCAGCGTGGCCGCGGTCGGTCCCGGTTACTCGCCAACAGCCTATGCAGTCGCGAAGACCGGCGTGCTGCACCTGACGAAATGCGCGGCCACCGATCTTGCCCAATACGGCATCCGCGTGAACGCGATCCAGCCGGGTTTCATCAACACCAACATCTTCACCTCCTCACTCGAAATCCCCGATGAAATGAAGACCACGGCCAATGCGGCGATCGCGCAAATCTCCGCCAATACCCAGCCGGTGCGACGCGGAGGACAGCCGCAGGATATCGCCGAGGCTTTCGCCTATCTCGCCAGCGATGCCGCCAGCTTTGTGACTGGAACATCCTTGTTGGTGGATGGCGGGTTGACGGTCGGTCCGCGCCATAGCTGGGATCCCGAAGAGTCGGGAATCCTCAGCGCGCTGGAGGCGATGGAGGAACAGGCCCGCGCCGCTGCCAAGACCAGCGCGGCCGAAGCCTGATGAGTCGCATCGAAGGCAAACTTCCGCTCAAACTCAAGCTGATCCACGGCTTCGGTGCGGTCGCATTCGGGGTCAAGGACGGCGGCTTCCTGTTCTTCCTGCTGTTCTACTACAGCCAGGTTCTGGGCATGGATGCCGGTCTGGTCGGTCTGATCCTGCTCACCGCCTTGTTGATCGATGCGTTTGTCGATCCGATCATCGGCTACCTCTCGGACCGAACCTACACCCGGTGGGGCAGGAGACTGCCGTGGCTCTACGTTGCGCCGATCCCGTTGGCGTTCGTCTGGGTGCTGCTGTGGTCGCCTCCCGGAGGCGTTGCCCCCAGCGCTCTCGGGCTGCTGGGCATCATGGTCGGGGTGCGGGTTCTGTTATCGGCCTGCGAGGTGCCTTCTGTCAGCCTCGTCCCGGAAATCACCTCCGACTACAACGAACGCACGACCTTGTTCCGATACCGATACCTGTCGGGCTGGATGGGCGGCATCTTGATGATGGTGCTCGCCTATACCGTCTTCATGCCGGGTGAAAATGGCTTGCTCCAGCAGGAAGGCTACCCGGCCTACGGGACGTTTGGCGCAGTCCTGATGGCTGTCGCGGTCCTCGGTTCGGCCATCGGCCAGCACCATATCGTCGCGCACCTGCCCGACACCAAGCCGCCGCCATTCAGCCTCAAGGACGCCTTCTCGGAGATCAAGGAAGCGTTCAGCGAGAAGGCGTTTCTGATCTTCGCTGCCGGCGGCCTGGCGGCCTATATCAGCCAGGGGATGACGTTTTCGATCTCCAATTACCTCAATATCTATGTCTGGCAGCTGGACCGCGTCGGCTTCGAATGGGCGCCGGCCTGGCTCAACGGGCTGACGGCCTACCCCTTCATTCTCGCGATCTCCGTCGTCGGCATGTTCCTGATCGTCGGCCCGATGCATCAGCGTTACGGCAAGCCCAAGAGCGCGGCCATTGCTGCGATCATCGCGGTTGTGATCGGGCTATTACCATACGCTCTGTTTCAGATCGGCGTATGGCCGGAAGTCGCGACGCTGCAATCGACTTTCCTGTTCTATGGCTTCACCATTTTCGCGAACATGTTCGGCGTCGTGATCATGATCTCAGCATCGTCCATGATCGCCGAGATTGTCGAAGCGTTCGAAGAGCGCACCGGCAGGCGCGCCGAAGCTTCGTTCTATTCCGGTAACTGGCTGGTGCAGAAATGCGCGACAGGCTTTGGCGCTGCATTGACCGGGCAGATCGTCGCGTTCTCACAGCTTGAACAGGGCGCCGATCCGACCACGGTCGCTTCCAGCGTCCTGTCGACCATGATCATCGCTTTCGGAGTCGCGACTATAGTGCTGGGTTTGATCGCCGCCTACTGGCTGGGCCGGTTTCCGATCAGCCGCGAGGAACACGAAGCCCGCATCGCCGCACGCGCTGCCGCGTTGGCCGCAGAATCGCACGCTCCGGGCATGGGCTAGGAACACAAATGAGAGCTTGGCGCGGCTGGCATGCTCTGCCACGGTCGCGCGCAACAGATTCGATTGCAATTCAGGACTTGAGAGAGGAACGCCCCCATGGATTTTGAACCCACCGAACGCCAGGCCTATTGGCGCGACCGCGTGCGCGACTTCATCGAGGCGCACGTTCGACCCAACATGGATGTCTACAAGGCGCAGGATGCCGAAGGCGACCGCTGGAAAGTCATTCAGATCATCGAAGACAAGAAGAAACTCGCCAAGGAAGCGGGCATCTGGAACCTGTTCATGCCGCCGCGCAACGACAGCCATCACCATGTCGACGATACGTTCGAATTCGACGGACCAGGCCTTACCAACCTTGAATACGCGCTGTGCGCCGAGGAAATGGGCCGGATCGGCTGGGCCAGCGAAGTGTTCAACTGCTCGGCACCCGACACCGGCAATATGGAAGTGTTCCACCGCTACGGCACGCGCGAGCAAAAGGAGGAATGGCTCAATCCGCTGATGAATGGCGAGATCCGTTCGGCCTTCCTGATGACCGAGCCCTACACCGCTTCGTCCGACGCCACGAACATTGAAACCCGGATCGAGCGGGACGGCGACGAATACGTCATCAACGGTCGCAAATGGTGGTCGTCGGGCCTCGGCGATCCGCGCTGCAAGGTCGCGATCGTGATGGGCAAGACCGATTTCGAAGCGAAGCGCCACGCGCAGCAATCGATGGTGCTGATGCCGATCGACACGCCGGGTGTTAATGTGATCCGCCACCTGCCGGTGTTCGGCTACGACGATGCGCCGCACGGGCATATGGAAGTCGAGATGAAGGACGTCCGCGTTCCCGTTACCAACATGCTGCTCGGCGAAGGGCGCGGATTCGAGATCGCGCAGGGCCGCCTCGGCCCGGGCCGGATCCACCACTGCATGCGCACCATCGGCGTCGCCGAGGAAGCGCTCGCCAAGATGTGCCGCCGCCTGCAGGAGCGCGAAGCGTTCGGCAAGCCGATCTACAAGCACTCGGTCTGGGAAGAGCGCGTGGCGCGTGCCCGCATCGACATCGACATGACCCGCCTCCTGTGCCTCAAGGCGGCCGACATGATGGACAAGGTCGGCAACAAGTCGGCCAAGCAGGAAATCGCCATGATCAAGGTTCAGGCGCCGAACATGGCACTGCAGATCATCGACGATGCGATTCAGGCCCATGGCGGCGGCGGTGTGTCGGAAGACTATGGCCTCGCGCAGGCCTACGCGCACCAGCGCACACTGCGGCTCGCCGATGGCCCCGACGAGGTCCACGCGCGCTCGATCGCACGCATGGAGTTCGGCAAGCACCTGCCCGAGGAAGGTCCGACGGCCAACGCCCTGCGCGGTGGCGCCGGCGGTGCCGCGAACGATCCGGGATCGTTCAGCTCGGGCGATATGGGCGTAGCGCGCTAAGCGCTAGCCCCAGGGGGAGAGGCCAAACATGGCGAAAGCAGCAATCCTGGAAACGCCGGGCGAAGGGCTTGTAATCGGCGAGGTCGAGTATGCCGATCCAGCCCCGCATGAGGTGCTGATCGACACCAAGGCCTGCGGGCTGTGTCACTCGGACCTGCACTTCATCGACGGCGCTTACCCGCACCCGCTTCCGGCCGTGCCCGGCCACGAAGCGGCTGGCGTGGTGCGCGCCGTCGGCAGCGAAGTGCGATCGGTGAAGCCGGGTGATCATGTCGTGTCCTGCCTCTCCGCATTCTGCGGCCAGTGCGAGTTTTGCGTGACCGGCCGGATGTCGCTGTGCCTCGGCGCGGCGACCCGGCGCGGCAAGGGCGATGCCCCGCGCATGACCCGCGGTGACGGTTCGCCCGTAAACCAGATGCTCAACCTCTCGTGGCTCAGCGAGCAGATGCTGATCCATGAGAACGCCTGCGTTTCGATCGACAAGGAAATGCCGCTGGACCGTGCGGCGGTGATCGGCTGTGCCGTAACCACGGGCGCGGGCACGATCTTCAACGCCTGTAAGGTTACGCCGGGCGAGACCGTGCTGGTGGTCGGATGTGGCGGAGTTGGCCTTGCTACCATCAACGCCGCCAAGATCGCGGGAGCCGGCAAGATCATTGCCGCCGACCCGCTGCCCGAGAAGCGCGATCTCGCGAAGGTACTCGGAGCAACCCACACCGTCGATGCGCTGGACGAAGATGTCGTCGCCCAGATCATGGAAATCTCTGCCGGCGGCGTGAACTGGGGCATCGAAGCCGTGGGACGTCAGGCGTCCGCCGACCTCGCCGTCGCTGCGCTTCGCAGAGGCGGTACGGCAGTGATCCTCGGCATGATGCCGCTCGATTGTAAAGTCGGCCTCGGCGCGATGGACTTGCTTAGCGGCAAGAAGCTGATGGGTGCGATCATGGGGGGCAACCACTTCCCGGTCGACCTGCCGCGGCTGGTCGACTTCTACATGCGCGGGCTGCTCGACCTTGACACGATAATCGCCGAACGGATCGGACTTGAGGACGTGAACGCCGGCTTTGACAAGATGCGCGAAGGGCATTCGGCACGCAGCGTGGTGGTCTTCGATTGATGGGCCTCGTCGTATCTGTCCTACACGGCACGGCTGGACTAGATACGGATCTGTCGACGCAGTGATCGGTGCAGGCGTGTTGGAATCCGGAAAGTGACACTTCGACGGGACGAATCGGCTTGAAAACGTTGAAAACACTGGGCTTTGCGTGATGATTAGAGTTTTGAAAAACAGGGTGTTCGGTGTTCCATCGTCACCTCAAACCACACGGGAAGAGGCAGCATGAGCGGTATCGATATCGATTTCGACAAGGAGATGGTCGGGACGGTCGAAGTGACCGACAAAGACAAGCTCGACCTCGATAGCCTTTCCGAATGGTTCGAAGCCAATGTCGAAGGCTATGCTGGACCGATCAGCTACACCAAATTCAAGGGTGGCCAGTCAAACCCGACCTACAAGATCGAGACGCCGGGCGCGAACTACGTCCTGCGGCGCCAGCCGTTCGGCAAACTGCTGCCCAGCGCGCACGCGGTCGATCGCGAATACAAGGCGATGACCGGGCTCTACCCGACCGGCTTCCCAGTCCCGCGCACATACGGATTGTGCGAAGATCCGGAGGTCATCGGCTCGAAGTTCTTCGTCATGAGCATGGCCGACGGGCGCTCACTGTGGAACGGCGCATTGCCCGGTCTGGAACCGGATCAGCGCCGCGAAATCTACCATGCGCTGATCGACACGATGGCGGACTTGCATCTCAACAAGCCGGACGAGATCGGGCTTGGCGACTATGGCAAACCGACCGATTACTGCGCGCGGCAGATCGCGCGCTGGTCGAAGCAGTACAAGCTCTCCGAAACCGAGCACATGCCGCAGATGGAGCGGTTGATCGAATGGCTGCCCGAAACGATCCCGCCGCAGCACGAAAGTTCGGTGGTGCATGGCGATTACCGGCTCGACAACGTGATCTTCCACAAGACCGAGAACCGCATCATCGCGGTGCTCGACTGGGAGCTCTCGACGCTGGGTGATCCGATTGCCGACTTCAGCTACCTCATGCTCAACTGGCACAACCCGGCAGACGGGCGCGCCGGACTGCTGGGTCTCAACCTCGAAGAACTCGGCATCCCGTCGCAGGATGAAGCGGTCGAGCGCTATGTCGCGCGCACCGGCTATCCGGTTCCGCCGATGGACTGGTACTTCGCCTATAACCTGTTCCGGCTCGCCGGGATCATGCAGGGGATCAAGAAGCGCGTGATCGATGGCACCGCGTCCTCGGCTCACGCGAAAGCCATGAGCGACCGCGTCGCGCCGCTGGTGGAACGCGCTTATATGTTCGCACGCGACGCCGGGATGCCCGAGTAGGGCGTCTCACGACAAGGACACATGCCCGAGTGATCAGAACGAGGCGTTGAAGCCGACCAGGACGCCCATGTCCGCCGTCGCATTGGCAAAGTGGCCCGGCTGGTGTCGGTAGAACAGGCTGGCATTGGCATAACCGAATGACAGCGGTGAGCCCCAGGCGAGTTCGCCCATGATCTCGCGTCCTTCCGGCGACAGCGACAAGGTCTGGCGGCCAATGATCGGGCTCTCGGTCGCGTAGTCGTAGGCAACGGGCAGGTCGAATGCGAGCGAGCCGCCGCTGATGCGCAGAGGTTGGCTGAGCCGCAGTCCGATCGAGTCGCCGACCGCGAAAGTGCTGCGCCTGGTGAGATCCAGGGACCACGCTTCGCTCAGCAATTGCGATCCGTCGCCAAGCAGCGAGCCACCGCGCGGGCGCGTGACGCCGCCTCGAAACGCCGCTCCGATACGCCAATTGCGAGCGAAGGAATGCGCCGCCTGCGCATCGACAAACAGACTGTCCGCACCCCGCAGACCCAGTGCCGAATTGAAGTGCGCGCCCAGCAGAGTGTTCTCTTCCGACAGCCAAGTCGCAGACAGGACGGTATCCAATCCGCCAAAACGCCTGTCTGCGGCGAGGCTGAAACTCGCAGTCGGGCGCTGCTCGCGCAGCCCGAACACGATGTTGCCCGCGCGGCGGCGCTCGCCCAGCCACGCCCGACCCCGCTCGGCCGAGAAGGTAAGTCCCCAGGGTCCGACCGTATGCCGGACCGCCAATGCCACATCGCTGCTGTCGAGGAATCCAGCATCCCCGCCCGCTTGGGGAGCGATCGCGAAAGCCGGTCTGTCCGCACCCTGCAATTGCCCGACCAGCCCCTGAGCCCCTTGGGCAATGGCGAAACCAAGCTGCAAGTCCGGCGCGATGCGTGCGGCAACCCTGGCAGCCAAGACCTGCGCGCCTTCGGCTTCATCGGCAGTCAGTTGCAGGTTGCCCGTCCAGTTCAGGCCGCCTGCACGTCGGCCTTCGCCGATCGTCACCGCGGCTGCGATACCGTTGGCAGACGCCGACCGGCTGATACCCGTTTGTCCAACGGCGTTCCGCAACCGCTGGACCTGCGCCGCGTTTCGGGCATTCGCGCCGATCTCGACGGGGTAGGCACGCCCATAGCGATCGAGCACAGTCGTGTTCAATTGCACACCGGAGAGCGCATCGCCCATCGCTGCGGATCCGACCGCAAAATCGTCTGCCAGCGCGAGCACATTGTTGGTTCCGGCGACGGTTGTCGTGCCCTGCGGCGCAATGGCTGCCGCGATATCGAGGATCCCGGTCCCAAACACCACATCATCGCCGGCCACGCCGACATCGCGCGCTGTCTCGAGCAGGATTTCGACAATCTCCGTGGCAGTCAGGTTGGGAAATGCCTGCGCCAGAATGGCAACCGCACCGGCGACCTGAGGCGCGGCGAAGCTGGTACCCGAGAACAACGTTACAAAATCGTCCCCGCCGATATTCTCAACGAACAATTCGCCGTTGTCATAAACGCAGCAAATCCGTTCTCCGCGCGCGGAAATATACGATGCGGCGAAGTTCCCGGCGCGATTGCTGAAGCCCGAAATGGCGCCATTGTCATCCACCGAACCAACGATGATCACATTGCCATTGCCGGCCTGTTGGATGCTTGCAGCAAAGGGGTCGGGCTGGTTCGGATCGATGCCCGGTTCGGAACCATCCCCGCCATTGCCCGCAGCGACCACGACGACAATACCGGCATTGGCAGCGCGACCGATCGCGTTGAGCAAGGTCTGCGACGCGCCGCCTCCCCCGAGACTGAGGTTGACGACTGTCGCGCCCGTCGCGATCGCCAGGTCGATCCCGGCGGCGATATCGGAATCGGCAAACACGCATCCCAAGGTCGAATCCTGGGGCGTGTCGGGCCCGCAGGAACCAGGCTGATCGGCCCGCGCGGCCAGAATTTGCGCGTCGAAGGCAATCCCCAGCACACCGACATTGTCTCGCGCCGCTGCCGCAACCAGGGCGACATTGGTCCCATGATCGTCTTCCGGGTCGACACCACGATTGCCTGCAACATCCGCCGAATTCGGGTGAACACGGCCGGCAAACTCGGGGCTGTCGGTATCGAGGCCGGTGTCGATAACCGCGATAATTTCGCCAGCCCCGGTGAAGTTCTCCTGCCAAGCGGAATCGGCATTGTGAAAGCCGGGTCCGTCCGAACGACGAAATTCGGCGGTGTTGAAGTTAGTCGTCGGTGGGGGTGGTGGCGGAGGAGGAGGAGGCGGTGGTGGTGGAGGCGGCGCCGCTATCGGGCCCGGATTGACCCCACCTCCCCCGCCCCCACAGGCCGTCAGAGCCGCGCAAGCGACTGTCGCCGCCACAACCTTCCAGCGGATCGGGGAGCGGTCATCGCATGCGATGGGTGCGTGACTGTTCGGCGAGGCAACAGGGGTTGTGGGCATCGTGTCCATCCTATCATAACCCCTTGCCTAGATGTCATACTAGCATGGTTAGCGCGATGACAAGTGTGTGGACGCAGGTCGCGCAATAAATCCCGTTAACGTCTATCCCAGCCTTGCCGCACCCATTGCTGCCCGCTAGCAGCGCCAACGCAGAGGCACCGGCTTCACTTAGCCGAAGTACCATTCAGGTCTTTCACCGGAGGAATTATGACTGAATCCCTGATCGCCGAGATCGAAGCTGCTTGGGAGAACCGCGCCGATGTCACTCCTGGCAGCGACGTTCGGCATGCCGTTGGCGATGCCCTCGCCATGCTCGACCGCGGCGAAGCTCGTGTGGCGGAGCCGGACGGCAATGGCGGCTGGCGCGTCAATCAGTGGCTCAAGAAAGCTGTGCTGCTGTCATTCCGGCTCAACGACAACCGCGTGATGGATGGTGGCTCGGCAGGCGGACCTGCATTCGACAAGGTGCCGACCAAGTTCGCAGGATGGGGCGACAATCGTTTCAGCGAAGCGGGCTTCCGGGTCGTGCCAGGAGCGGTCGTGCGGCGCGGCAGTTACATCGGGAAAGGCGCGGTGCTTATGCCAAGCTTCATCAATATCGGCGCCTTTGTCGACGAAGGCACGATGGTCGACACCTGGGCAACGGTCGGATCATGCGCGCAGATCGGCAAGAACGTCCACATATCCGGCGGCGCAGGGATCGGCGGCGTGCTTGAACCGCTGCAGGCAGAGCCGGTGATTATCGGTGACGGCGCTTTCATCGGCGCGCGCAGTGAAGTCGCCGAGGGAGTTCGCGTAGGCGAAGGTGCCGTGCTCTCGATGGGAGTTTACCTCGGCGCCTCGACGAAGATCGTCGATCGCGCGACCGGTGAAGTCCACATGGGGGAAGTTCCGCCTTACGCCGTGGTCGTGCCTGGCACTCTGCCAAGCAAGCCGCTGCCCGATGGCTCGCCCGGCCCGTCGCTCTATTGCGCCGTGATCGTGAAGACGGTCGATGCGCAGACTCGCTCGAAGACCGGCATCAACGATCTACTCCGCGACTGACTTGCGCCCGTGGTCCCAGCAGTTTCGGAACGGATTGGATTGCCGCCCGTTAAGAACCTCTAGGGGTTAGTCCGGAGAGAATGAACCATGGACCAAGACGAAGCTATCCATATCGAAGACGATGACGCCCGCGCGGCAGTAACCAACACCGGATTGCGGTGGGTACTGGGCGTTGGACTGTTCCTTGCAGTGATCGCCATGAGCCTAGCTTGGATTGTGCCCGCACTCTACGGCTGATTATTCGTCTTCGTCGGTCGAGAGCAACGTCTCGATCGGCAGCCGACCGGCGGCGCTAGCAGCATACCGCTCCGCTTCGCGCAACACGCGGATCGCGTTGCCGCTTGCGATCAGCTCCAATTCGACTTGCGAGTAGCCACGCCGAGCGAGTTCCTCGAAAAGCGCGGGGTAGCCGCTGGTATCCTCAAATCCGATCGGCCCGGTCGGCATGCCGTCGAAATCAGCGCCGATGCCGATGTATTCGACTCCGATCATATCGCGAATATGGTCGATGTGATCAGCCATATCGCTGATCAGGGTTGGCGGCTCAGGATTGGCTTCATCCCATTCCCGCATAGCCGCCTCGACCACGGTAGGTTGCCCCTGATTGAGCGAGTTTAGCCGCGCCTCTTCCGCCTCGCGGGCAGAGAACCAAGTCCGCCGCGAATCGTTTAGAAAACCCGGCAGCGCAACCACCATCACAATTCCGCGATTCTCAGGCAAGCGCGCGAGCACGCTGTCAGGCACATTGCGCGCATGACCGTTTATCGCGCGTACGCCCGAATGGCTGAAGATGACTGGCGCCCGCGCCACGTCGAGCACATCAAGCATGGTCTCCTCACTGACGTGGCTCAGATCGACCAGCATGCCGATCCGATTCATCTCGCGAATGACATCCATGCCAAAGTCGTTCAGTCCGCCATGCTCCGGCTCGTCGGTGGCGCTGTCGGCCCATGGCGTGTTGGCCGAGTGTGTGATGGTCATGTAGCGAGCGCCCAATGCATACATCTGGCGAAGAACCGCCAGGCTCGAACCGATCGAGTGCCCGCCTTCCATTCCAAGCAGAGACGCAACCTTCCCGTTGGCGATTGCATTTTCGACCTGATCGGCTGTCTCGACGTAACTCAGGCTGTCCGGGTAACGCGCAATCAGGCGCTTCATCACATCTATCTGCTCGATCGTCATTTGGACGGCTTCGGGTTCGGAAAGGTTGGCCGGGACGTAGACCGACCAGTATTGCGCTCCAACTTTGCCTTGCGAAAGGCGGTTGAGGTCGGTGTGCATCACTCGGCCGAATGGATGAGTGGCGCCGCTACCTGTCGTGTCGGTGAAGTCAAAGTCATTGATCTGATTGCGCAAGCGTGCTCGCAGCTGAATTGGCACATCGTTGTGCCCATCGAATACGGGAGCTGCCTCAAGCGCAGCCGTGGCCGTCAAGACTGCTGGGTCGGTCTCAATCTCGGTTGCAATGTCCTCGGCGACACTTTGAGCATTGGCAGAGATCCCCAGGCTGGCGGCGATTGCGGCGAGAGACACCGTGAAGCGTTGCATGTCTGTGAGCACTCCGATTAGGTCAGCGACAAAAGGGGATGGACCGTGTCGCAAAACGATAGCGCTAGCGCCTTGATCGAACAATTGGAACTCGCACCCCATCCCGAAGGCGGATGGTATCGTGAAACATGGCGGGGCGCACCGGATAGCGATGGTCGAGCATGCGGCACTTCGATCCTGTTCCTGCTGACTTCAGATCAGCGCTCGCATTGGCACCGCGTCGATGCGAGCGAACTCTGGTTTTGGCAAAGCGGCGACCCACTGGACCTGCTGATTGCCGAGGAAGACACGGGACCAGTGCAGAAGATCACTCTTGGTCAAGCCGGTGCGAAGGCACAGCAATGGCAGGGATTTGTCCCATGTGGCGCGTGGCAGGCCGCTCAACCTCGAACGCCGACGGAAAGTGCGCTGGGCTACACACTTGTTTCGTGCGTTGTCGTACCGGGTTTCGAATTCAGTGGATTCACCCTTGCGCCGCGGGACTGGAATCCTGGTTCGGGCCAGGCAGTCTGAATTTGACGGCAGAGGACGCGATCCTCGATTTGCTGGAAAGGCGCGGTCCGGAAAAGACGATTTGCCCCAGCGATGCGGCACGCCTGTTGTCTTCAGGTGACGAAGACTGGCGCGAGCGGATGGACGATGATCACCAAGCCGTCGACATGCTGCTCGTGGCCGGAAGGATCACCCTGTCCTGGTTGGGAAAATCGGTCGATCGACGGCGCGGTCCATACCGTGTCCGCCAATCGACCGAAAGTTCTTCAACTCAAATCAGCTGAGGTGCTTGGAAACAGCAGCCGTCATCTTGAACATCGAGATCTGCGCACTGCCGATCACCGCGCCAAGCTTGCCGTCCGGGTTGATCTGACGCTTGTCCTTGCTGTCCTGCAAGCCATTCGCCTTGATGTATTCCCACACTTTCGAAGTGACCTGAGCGCGGGTCATCGGACCTTTGCCGATTACCGCTTCGAGTTCGCCTGAAAGCTGCACTGGCTTCTGCAGTGCGTTGGTCTTGCCAGCCATGATATTCTCCCTTTTCGTTATGGCAGGTTAGTCAATTTCTTCGTCGTCCCACTCCATCTCATCGGCCGCCTCAACCCCTGTGAAAGGCGCCACAAGCACCGCGCAGCCCGAAACCGAGCCTGCAAGCGATTGGATAAGATCGTCCCGGTTGGCACCGGGCATCAGAGTGAGCGGAAGCTCGGTTGCAAAGATTTGAAAGACATATTGGCGCGTTTCGCCCAGTGGTGGATCGGGTAGGAGCCACTCGGAATTTCCGTGCGCGTTCTTTCCAGCGCGCGGCGGAACTTCGCCCTCGAGCAGCTTGCCGCGCTGTCCGGCCAAGCCCCAGACAAGCCAATGGCACTGTGGTTCATCGCCTTCGGTCGACGCGTCCTCAACAATCACCACCAGTTCCTGCGCACCCGGAGGTGGCGCTGTCCATTCGAGCGGCGGCGCGACCGCGTCTTCTTCCTTGGCCGTAAAGCACGGATCGAGCTCTTCACCCGCCGAGAAAGCCGGGCTGGTCAAAGCAAATCCACCCCGCCCGAACGTACGCGCATCACCAAGTCTCGCTATTGCGAGACCTGGGTGCCGCGCCGCTGCGGGCAGCTTGGACGCAATCCAGTCGGGTAACTCAGCCATGATTCTGTCGTTCCATTTGCCGGGAATGCTAGTCCTTTAGCGGGCAGGAAACGAGGGAGACCGAGTGAGTTTGCCCCGGATTCTGAGGAAAACCCGACAAAAATCGTGTGAATTCAGCCACGCTGGCGCCGGAACACCCGCAAAGTGGTCGCAAAATCTTGCCCCATCGCGGTTCAACGGGCATGTTTTGGTCTCAGGCTGTCGCACTGATTGAGTAGAGTTCCCGGAGTCGCACCCCCAATGAAAACTGGCCGTACCACGCTTTCTGCAACCCTAGCCTTCGCGCTTGTCGCATGTGGAGGAAGCAGCACGCCGCCACCCCCGACCCAAGGTGGTCCGACGCCAACGCCGACCCCGACCACGGCAGCCTGCGCGATTTCCGAACAGATCGCCTTTGCAGATGCCGTGCTCGACGAATGGTATCTCTTCCCCAATCTGCTCGACAACTCGGTCAACCCGGCCAACTTCAGCGACGTGCAATCCTTCCTCGACGCCAGGGTCGCACCAGCGCGCGCGCAGTCGCGCGACAAGGGCTTCACATTTGCAACCTCGATTGCAGAGGAAAATGCGCTGATCAACTCGGGATCGAGCGCAGGATTTGGCATTCGGCTCGCCTATGACACGGTCAACAACCGCGTTTTCCTGCTGGAAGCGTTCGAGAACGCCAATGGGTTCGCCGCCGGGATGGATCGCGGCACCGAATTGCTCGCGATCGGAACGACGAGCGCAAACCTGCAAACCGTAAGTTCGCTCATGGCCTCCGGTGGCCCTCAGGCCGTAATCGACGCTCTTGGTCCCTCGAATGCCGGCGTGACGCGGGTGCTCCGCTTTGCTCAGCTCGGCGGCAACGTCATCGAAACATCGGTTACCAAGTCGGACTTTCCGCTCGACCCGATCTCGGATCGCTACGGCGCTCTCATTCTCAACGATGGCGGGAAAAAAGTCGGTTACCTCAATCTTAGGACTTTCATCGTTTCCGATGCTGCTAATCAGTTGCGCGACGCCTTCCAGCTGTTCGGCAGCGAAGGCGTGACCGAGCTTATCCTCGACCTGCGCTACAATGGCGGTGGGCTCGTCAGTGTCGCCGACACGATGGGCGACCTGATGGGCCTCGGCAATGTCGGCCAAGTCTGGAGCGAGACGGTGCTGCGTCCTTCGAAGTCTTCGGAGAATTCGACCGAACTGTTCGAGAACGAAGTCAATGCAATCCAGCCGACCAAGATTGCAATTATCGGCACACGCAGCACGGCCTCGGCAAGCGAGCTCGTGACCAACTCGATGATCCCTTATGTCGGCAACGGTATGGCGCTGATCGGGTCTGACACGTCTGGCAAGCCGGTCGGGCAATTCGGTTTCGATCTCGCCGCCTGCGACCTGCGGGTGCGCGCCGTGACGTTCCAGACATTGAACGCGGATGGCAATGGCGAGTACTTCGATGGGCTCGCCAGTGTGATGCCTAACACGTGCCGCGCCAACGATGACATCTTCACTCCATTCGGCGACCCGACCGAAGCATCGATCGCCACTGCGCTCGATTTCCTTGCTGGTCGTTCCTGCGCTTCAACGTTGACCGGCGGTGGCCAAACGACGCAAAGCGTCGGAGGCAGGGAAGTTCTGCAGCCGGCCCGTCCCAATGCAGCACAATACGAGATACCCGGCCTCTACTAGCCGGGGAACAACGCTGGGATCTTATTCCGGGGCGAACCGAGTGGCATCGTCCCCGGCGGCTTCGCCACAGACGATCATGGCTGCCGAGATCACGCGCTCTGCGTCCGCCGGCTTGGGGATTAACTCAGCCTTCAACTGCCGGATTCGTTCATTGTGGCGATCGAGGTCGCCCGAATGAAGCACGTAGGGAATGCGGAGGCGATCCAGCGCGTCCGCGACGGGCAAGCAGGTGCGCGAGCCGCCGAGCGAGACATCGAGGATGGCAGCATCGATCAGCTCGTGGTGCTCGTGGATCAGCGCGAGCGCCGCGTCGCAAGTCGAGGCGGCCAGAGCATGACAGCCTAGATCCTCGGCTGCGCTCTGCAGGTCGATGAGAATAAGCGGCTCATCTTCAAGCAGCAGCAGCGTCCTCTTGTCCTCCATCAATTTTCCCGCGTGGGGATTGAGAAAGTCACAGCCAGGCCTGCAGGGTTCCACTCGCGTTCAATCGTCCCACCGCCGGCAGACAACAGGCGATCGACGATCGCCGTTCCGGTGCCCGGCGAAATCGCCTCCGCGTCCACTTGCGGACCGCCTTCCTCGACCCACGAAACGATCAGTCTCGTCCCGTCGTCGGACGCTGCCCAGTCGACTTTGACCGAACCGGTTTCGCTGGCCCAGGCACCGTGCTTGGTCGCGTTGGCCGCAAGTTCATGCAGGATGAGGCCCACCACTGAAATGGAGTTGAAAGGCATGCGCACGTCATTGCCTCGCAACGCCATACGATCGGCATCGCTGTCATAGGGGGTGAGCACCGCCTTGATCGCCTCACCAATCTCTATCGTCCCGCTCGATGCATCGTCGAGCGTGGTCTCGTAGGCCCTGCCGAGCGCTTGGATGCGCGAGTTGATCTCGGCCGCCTCGTCTTTGATGCCGCGCACTCTGCCCGTCACGTTCACGATGCCCGAAATCACTGCGAACATGTTTTTCATACGATGCGAAAGTTCGCGCGCCATTTCCTTGGCATGGCGTTCTTCGGCGCGCGCGGCGCGAACATCCGACACATCCCATTGGCTTCCGAAGAAGTAGACCAGTTCGCCCGCGTCGTTGTAGATCGGGCCGAGATGGAGCGCGTTCCAGAAAGTGGTTCCATTCTTGCGGTAATTGAGCAGTTCGACCACCACGACGTCTTCGTTGGCTATCGCATCGCGGATACGCGCCACGGCATCGGGGTCGGTCTTCGGCCCTTGCAGGAACCGGCAATTGCGACCGACTATCTCTTCCTCCGAATAGCCCGTCAGACGCCGGAACGCCCGGTTTGCAAAGACGATCGGCATGTCCTTTTCCTGGGGATCCGAAAGGCATATCGCCATACGCGTTTGAGCCATCGCCTGTTCGAACAGAACGCCGGATGCGCCTGAAAACTGATCACTCGAATTTCCCGCCCGAAATCGCTCAGGCGCGTCGTCAAAACGCAGCGAGGCCTGGCCGGGTCTGCTGCGATCCCGTTCATCATCTGTGTTCACGTCAACCTGCCTTTCCGTCGCACGCAGGTTTCAGGGGGTGCGGCGACGGATTGTCGTTGTTGCTGTTGAAACGGAGATTGCGGAGACGCGTTCCTGAGAAAAGGCGGTTCTCACCGAATGCCGTCCATTACTCATTGAATTATGGCATGTTTATTTTGCAAATCATTCGCAAAAAATCTACAAGCACGGCGAAGCGGGAGGTTCGGAATTGGTCCGTCAGATCGCGTCCTAGAGCCCCTGGGGCACGGTGTCGAAACCGGGAATATCTCCCAAGCCAATCCATTCCTGTTTGCTCTTGGTGTAGCAATGGAACGCCGGTTGCAGCTTCGAGGTATCGTCCAAGGTTCCGGCTTTGATAAACAGAACGCCCTCGGGCTCATCAACGCGCGTAAACACCGGTGAGCCGCATTCGGGGCAGAATTGGCGACGCACCGTTGCGCCGCTGTCCCCTGTGTCGTTGAAGGTCTTGAGTTCACCGGTGAAGCTCACCGCGGTCTCAGGCACGCCGACGATAATCGAAAGCGCAGTGCCCGCCTGACGCTGGCAGTTCTTGCAGTGACATGTGACGCACATGATCGGCTCTGCAGCCACCGAATACTTCACCGCGCCGCAAAGACATCCACCAGTCATGCTCATACAGCCACTCCCGCCACAATTCCTACCGGCTTTCGCCGCGCGTCATCAGGAACGCCAGAAACCCGAGCGCGAAG
>CAZJZO010000019.1:0-36815 GCA_964550495.1 uncultured Porphyrobacter sp.
GTTGTCAGTGCGATCGTCCCGGTGCTGTTGGTGACAGTGAAGCCATCGTTGAGGGCAAGAACGGCAATCCGCGCCAGATTTCCCTACCGCCTGTCATCGCTGACTTCTTCGCCGATCAGGTAAAGGGAAAACTGCCAGCCGCGCCGATCTTTACGCGCTCCGGGCGAGGCATGGAGCAAGGATGCTTGGAAGTATCCAATTAAGGAAGCGGTGAAGGCCGCTGGTCTGCCCGGTGCTGCATCCGCCTACACCCTGCGCCATAGCGTCATCACCGACTTGATCCGTGCACGCTTGCCGATCCTGACGGTTGCGCAGCTAACGGGCACGAGCGTTGCGATGGTCGAGAAGCACTATGGTCATTTGGTGCGCGATGATGCCGAGGAGGCGCTGGCAGCGTTGGCGCTCTAGGACGCGTTGAGCCTTACCGAGCGTCGGCTTGACCTACGGATGGACGAAAAGCGGACTGTCCGCTTGCGACCCAGTTATTGCCGTTACCGTCTCTCAAGCCGCGCCTTGCAGAGTGAGTGGCACTCGACCGCAAAAACATGTCTCGTTAGCGCATGCCCGACCACACTGCCAAGCTGACACCTACTACAATCGTGATAGTACTTGTCCAGAAATTTGCAGTCTTCCAGTCATTTGATGCGATGGGGAGATTGCTGTCACCCACTTTCTGACCGAACTCGTAAAGTACTTTTGAATTGCCGATGATTCCATCGGTGATTCGACGCATTGTAAAGCCAAACGAGATTAGAATTAATCCAGCTACAATGCCTATAAGTGGTGGGTAGTCGCCGCCCTCATTGGCTGCATATCCTAAGAACAGGCTGCCCAGAAGGATGGATATGTTTTGGACCTGATAACGCATACTGTCCAAATGCCTGAAGGTCTCATAGCGCTGAACATAGATTTCCAACTCAGCTGACCTATCCGCCATCTGTTACTCCTCTCATCCAACCTTCTTAAGCCTTACTTGCTCGCTAATCAGTGATCAGCGATCAATATCACGCCAGCCCTCGCTTATCCTGCGGCCACCAAGGGAACAAATGGCGCGGCGAGGGTGCCATTCAAAAACCGTTCCTGAACGATTTCCAAGTGCTTCTTCATCACAGCTTGGCCTCGCCCAAGCGCAGCAAGTTGATTGATCGTAGTGGGAGTGGCCTTGTCCAAGCTAAATCGCCCGGTTCGAACGATTGCATCAATTCGGTGGAAACCGCCAGCCAAGAGCCCTGCCTGTGCCCGCGCAGTCTCGGCCTGTGCTTCAAACATCAGGCTAATCAGTCCAAAATTCCATTGGGCGACACCCGAGCGCTGGTCCTCGGCAATGCTGAATGGGGACGAGGTAGTGCCGATATTCAGTATATCGATTTCCTCGAGCTTGGCATCAAGAAAGCCGATCGCTTCGGTCAGTCCGACCATAGCCGGGGAATTCGCCCAAACGCCGCCATCGACGTAACTTGAGCCCGGATGGGCCGAAAACTCGCGAGCCTCAAAATAGGTTGGCGCGGCCGATGTAGCCATCGCGACTTCCAAGGCGCGAGCGTTGACTTCGTGAACAAATCGCTTGTGATGGGCGGTCTTCATCACAAAGATCCGGCCCTTCACTGCGTCATACGTCGGGATGGCCAGGCGGCACTGAGACTCTCCAAACTTGCGCGCACCCAATATCTCGCTCAGCGCATCTTCTAAATTTGTGCTCGAGTGCTTTGGCATAATGAGCTGGCGGAGCAGGCCAAGTCTTCCCGTCACGCCTGTAGCGGAAAATATGTCGGGACCCTTGTCCACATAGAACTGAAGCAGTTCCTTCGCAGAATAGCCAAGGCCCAAACCGATCGCTAGTATGCCGCCAGTTGATGTCCCTACAATAAGGTCAAAATGATCAACCGCGCGTGCCTCGCAATGCTCCTCTAACGAAGCGAGCACCGAAGCAGTAAACACCCCCTTGATGCCGCCACCATCCAAGGCAAGAATACGGAAGGTCATGTATCACCCCCAACTTAAGCATAGATCATTGCTCAAATAATCACGACCCTGTAGCATCATTGAATAGAATGAATCGAGTCGCGCAAACAAATTTGCGTCTTTTCAAATTGGAAAGTTGCGGCAGGTTGGGAGGGGAAGTTGCCGGCGTACTTGGAGAGTTTTGGTTTCGAATATGACGTATTCTTCAGCTACCGGAGGTTGGACAACGAGCCCATTGCCGGCGCGAGGCCGGTTCTAGATTTTGCGAATGACGTAAGAGTGGCCCTTGCAGAAGAGCTTAGCCAAGCAATTTACTGCCATTGGGACGAAGAAGATCCGAATAACCCGGTCCGCGGCGACTTTAGAAGACGCGCAGAGAAATCTGCCGTTTTGGTCATGTTTAAGTCACCTCGTTACTTTCAGAGCGATTATTGTCGAGGTGAAATCTCCGCTTTCCTTGGCAAAGCCCCACGATCATCGGTTTTCTCTGTCGTCAGGCGGCCGACGCTTGGCACGATTGCTTACGGAGGAGGCCTTGATGATCCAGTACCAGACACGCAAACTTTAGACCGGGCAACGCGAGAGGCCTTCTTTTTCGAGAAGGATACATTGCATGGCGTATTTGACACTTATTTGCTTTGGGATGACAAACTAGGTGACACTTTGCCTCGGGGGGATCCTGCCTATCGCAAATTGGTGAGGGACTTGGCGAAGCGGATCGCAAACGAAATGCGAAGGATCGCGAGAGGCCAGCGGCGTGCAACTCCAGCTAATCAAATAGAACCCGATGGTAGCAATCCCTCGACTGTATATCTCGCTGAACCAAGTGATGATTTATGGGGTAAAGAATACTGGGAATGCCGGCACTACTTTAAGAGTAGGGGTATCAAGGTGCTTCCGGAAACATTTTATCCTGATGCTGAAGTAAATTATCCGGATTTTCTGAATGAACAACTCATGGAAGCTGATGTCTTTGTTCAATTGCTCGGTCGAGATGGTGGCCGAAAACTAGGTAACGGCAAATCCATTGTTGAATGGCAGTCTGAGCTCGCGCTCGAAGCCAAAAAGAAAAATCTTGGTGGCGGTCTAAAGATACGGCGTTGGGGCAACCCGGAGTTGGACGACAAAAGCATTGAAAACGCAGGTGAAACCTATCGAACCTTCCTAGCCAACACCAAGAAGAAGGTTATTGGAATTGACCAGTTCAATGACAAAGTTTGTAGACTGAATCTCAGGAAAGCTATGCCCTCACAGGCACCTGCGATACGAGAAGGCTTATTCGCCTGTTTCGAAGAATCCGACAAGAGTGAGGTCGTGACCTGCTTCACTGGCCCGAACAACGCTCCTGAAGACGCTGGAGGCGCTTCAACAAACAATAATGCTGACTCGCCTCTACAGCGACATCAGCCGATTCATTTCAACATTGGCAATGCGGCAGAGGGAGAGCAAAGCTATATTGAGTATCTGCAGCAGAGAGCCAAAGCGGCGAGAAACGTAGTCTTTTTCCAAGCATCTGCGTCGGATCGTTGGCTTCAATCAAATCTCGATTACTACTTCAAGGCGCTTGGCGAACTGGACAAATCAGACTCAAGTCCACAAACGATTGTTTGCAAGGCACCACCCCAATCGGCGGCGAACCTCCCTGGACTGTATGGATACATCGAATCTCATTTATGCAAGGGAGGTTTTAATGCAGATGAAATAGCAGAACTTCTGGAAAGCGATGGCTCGTGAGCAGCAGCAAACACGAGACCAAACAGGCGTTCGCTACCGAATCTGCTGACGAAGAGAACTCGCTAGCTCCCTACCCGGGTTTGAGACCATTCCAGACCGAAGAGTTGAGTCTATTTTTTGGGCGCGACGAAGTTCGAGATGAGATGGTCGAGATTTTCGAACGGAAG
The DNA here is from genome assembly GCA_964550495.1 of uncultured Porphyrobacter sp. Lineage (GTDB taxonomy): Bacteria > Pseudomonadota > Alphaproteobacteria > Sphingomonadales > Sphingomonadaceae > Erythrobacter. The sequence continues at coordinate 3,864 of CAZJZO010000019.1, forward strand.
CACTTTCTGGCTGTTTTGGGGGCATCAGGCAGCGGCAAATCGTCGCTTGTTAGAACAGCATTCTTTAGCGCACTTTTCGCCGGACAGGCCCAACAAGCCGGCACGCAATGGGTTATCGCCGATATTGCTCATCCTGCGAAAACAAACCCTTTCAAAGAGCTTGCTAAGGCCCTTCTTGCCCTTCGCGCAAAAGAGCTCGGAGTCCAAACTTCGCCGACCGAAGCTGATCAACTGGCTCAGTTCTTGCGAAGTCCAGGTGCTATACGTGCTTGGTATGAGGGCGAAGGTTTCGCTCCCGAAAAAAACCTTATAATTCTAGTCGACCAATTCGAAGAACTATTCCGCTTTCAGCGCTTCGAAACCGCTGGCGAGAATTTCGATAAGGATCACGCTGACAGCTTCGTTTCTCGCCTGCTCGAATGCGTCGAGGACATTGACGATGCAGGAGAGAACCGATCACCAATCTACATGGTGATGACGATGCGAGCGGAATTCTTGAGCGTATGCACCACCCTTTCAGGGTCAGGCTTGACCGATAATATCAGTCGTAACAACGTCATTCCTCAACGAATGTCAGAAGAAGACTGTAGAAAGGCGATTAAAGGTCCCGAAGGCGTTCTTCGTAACGTCTTCCCCCAACATAGGTTCGCGATTGAAGATGAAGTCGTTGAGGAGATCATTAACGACATGGAAAGACTCGCGCCTTGGGAGCGTGAGGAATCAGAATCTGATCAAGTGGAGCGGTTAGCACGCAGGGCGGATCAGCTTCCATTGATGCAGCACGTGTTGCGATATCTCTGGAGGCAAGCGAAAGGACGAGGGCGGGAACAGGGTGGTGTGCCTACGATCACCCTGTCCGACTATAGAGACGCTGGCGGCATCCAAGGTGCCATCAACAACCACGCCGAGGAGATCATGAACAAGTGGCCCGGTGAAGATCGGCCATGGAATGATCAGGAGCACAAATGCGCAGAACTAATCTTTCGCGCGTTGGTCGACGGACCGAGCGTCGATAAAGCCGTCCGGCGTCAGCTTACAATCGATGAGATTTCCGAGGAGACCCGACAGGACAAGGGTCTGGTCGCAGCAATTGTGAACATTTTTCGACATCCCAACCATGCTTTCCTAGCACCTTTTGGGATCGATGAACTGGAAGCCGATGCCAAAGTTGATATCAGCCATGAGAGTTTGATCCGGCAGTGGAAAAGCTACCGAAAGTGGATCAAGCGAGAGGCGACATCAGGACAAAATTGGCAGCAACTGCTGGCCACATCGAAAACGAAAGAGGATGGCACAGCGCCCGAGCTGCTCGATGGCGTCAATCTGATCGATGCAAATAATTGGTGGAAGGAACAGAAGCCGCATCTGGGATGGGCGAAGAGATATAACGAGAAAGCCAATGATGAGGCTGAACATCAGGAACAATTTGATCGGGCAGAGGATTATCTTGCGCGTAGTCAGAGCCGTAAAGAGAGGCGCAGAAATCTCCTTTATGGGACAACGGGTTCGTTGGCGTTATTGGCTGGCGTTCTAGCCTACCAATCAGCCGACCTTGCTGGCCAGTTAGAGACCCTGGCCGAAGATCGCAAAGCCGCAGACCAACTTACACAAGCGGCGGAGCAGCAAGCTGGTAGAGCAAAGCGGCAAAGCGCAATAGCGGTTGAAGAAACAAGAAAAGCTATTGAATTGAGGAACTTTGCCGAACGTCAAGCTGAACAAGCAGAAGAGCGAATGGTTGTAGCTGAAAGACGGGCGCGCGCGGCAATTACTAACGCACTTGGTGTTGAGCGCCGCGCTAACCGAGAAACCGAGCTAGCATTGAACCAAGCCAGGCAGGCTGCGGAAGAGCTCGTTCCCAGCGTAGCTGAGACGATCGCAGAAGTGGAACGTGTCTCTCATGAGAATGCTATGCCGTCCCTGAATTCGGTGAAAGAACGCATAGCATTGATTGGTCAGATGGACGCCAGCCAAAAGGAACTGATCTTACCTTCTTTTTGGGCCACAAACTTGCGTATCGCCGAAAAGAACTATGACGTTGAAAGGCTTGAAAAACTAACCTCTGATTCGATCTATGACGGGATCGACCCATCGGTTTCTGCCAGTTTCGTCCACTATCAGCGAGGGCGGGCGGCATTGATTCGGCGAGATTACGATGAAGCTTCCTCTCGTTTTTCCAGTGTGCTCAAATCTGTTCGGACGTTACCAAGAAAGGACTTGTCAGCCAGGTTCGCTGCAAACGCGCACTTTTGGAATGGGTTTAGTTTGATTGCGAGCGGGCCGATCTCAAATGACAGTCTTCCTCGGTTACGAGAAGCTTCTGACGGATGCACAGTATCGTTGCAATTGTTGCCGGTCGGCCAGCGCACTGCCGAGTTTGCACAATGCGCAATATTGGGCGACATCGCTGCCCATTATTCCTCTCCAAGTGCAGAGATTAACTTTTCTCCATACTTCGATGCTACAGAAGAGGACAGCATATCTGCGACGGCAACCGACGAAGTAGCAGAGGTGGCCACTGATTCCTCTTTCGGATTGACAGCAAATACCGATTTTCGTCGAGCCACGAATAGCAGATACCGGCTTCTTGAAGAACTTTCCAACTGGACGGAGGGTCCCATCCAAGATGCAGTAGATGCGGAGCGCAGATCGTTGTTGGAGGAGTTGCGTTTTCTCGAAGCCAACGGAAGTCCCTACGGACAAATTATTGGTGCAAATTACACTGTAGAGATGTCAGATGAAATCATCGGAACATTGTTCACGCGGATCGAGGATAGAGACTATGAGAACGAAAATGAAAGAAACAACGACATACGATCTCTCGCAAACTACGTGTCGAGACCTAATGAGGAGCTGAATTCGCTGATTGAAAGATATCAATCTGATAGAAATGGACGTCATTACAAAGAGCTATTGGACCGATTGTTGGAAAGATTTGAATCTCTTGCGGCTGCTTGGCGCGCTAGAGGGGAGGGAATCAGTTCATTTGACGCCATTGGTCAATTGGAAGTTGGATACAAGAGGCATGATTTGGCAATAGCAAGCGGTCGGTATCGACTGGAGCTGGGAGACGATTCCGCAAATGCCGAGGCCGCCCGGAGAGATCTAGAGGCTCTTCTCCTTGGGATAAATTATGGAAATGGACTAAAACCAAGCGGCCCATACGATTTGGAGAAAACTCTTCGTGAAGAGGTTGGTGAAGCCGCAAGATTCCTTTGCGAAAGAGATCGTTCACGCGATGAGGATGTAGATGATTGTGAAGGCGTCGAGTACCTGAGTGAGCCATATCGCAAGCTTGTCAGCGATTGGAAACAAACCCTTTCGAGCGTTGAAGGAGCGCGGTCAAGATTTTCGAATTATAACGAGGATCGGGTCGCTTTGAATGGTCTCGACGTTACCTCATGTGATGGCAAAGACTACGAGACTAGGCTTTCAGATAGGTGCAGGTTGCAGTTTGGATCAATGAGTTTCTCCCACAAACATGATGGACTTATTTGGCTTTTCCAAGACGCCGAAAGCCGGAAGGATTTCATAGGTGATACCGACCGTTACTTGCCCGTCTTTGATGGATTCTTCGTCAATCACATTGCTCGCGACCCCGTGGGCCTAGAAGAGGCATTGAAAGCCGACTGCGCGGACGAAATTACAAGACTTATTTCACGCGGTTCAAATCGTGCAGTTTATGCATTCTCAATTGGTGGCAACGACATGGAGTCAACTCGTCAGGTGATATACAGTTCTCGTACGGACGAGCTTGAAGGAAAAACTTCCATAGAGATATCTGACACAGTCCGGCTGCTGATCAATAGATGGAAGGCTGAATATCGGCCCATGATCAAGCCGTGTCCAATCGATACAGCCCAACAAGCCGAGCGATAATTTTTCAAGGAACACGCCGTGTCAATCACTGGCTTGTCTTGCGACCACGGCCATTGACTGAGTAGTAAAGCCGTAGAGGCCTTTAGTTGTCGCCCGCCTTCACCCCTAATTGCTGACTACAATTTACCTGGCGACTGCGTCTAAGAGCGGTCCTCCAGCTTGGCTCGCTGAGTTCCTACAACGAAGACTTGCTGTTCCCGCCCCAAACTCTTGCCGCGATCGCTCCATCTGAGTCGGTTGAAGAGACCGGTACGTCACCGGCGATCACCGTGTGACTATGAAGAGTCCGCCGTTAGGGGATTTGCTTAGCCTTCAGAGCATCCCAGATCCTTCTGACGGTATTGCGACTGTTGTGCCGAGAACAAAAGATCACGATTTCCAGATCAGCCCCGAACTTATCGGAAATCCTCATCAGTCGGGTGTCGCCGCTCATTTGATAAGCGATCGTCTCCGGGAGCCATGCGACACCCAATCCCTCTCTCGCTGCCGTTGCCAGGCTTTCAGCCAAGGTCGCCCGATAAACGGTGCGCAGCCGTCGCTCAAATGGAGCCTTGTTGATTACATTGCGGAGCACGCGCGACATAATGGATGTCGGCCCATACTCCAGGAACGGGATCGTATCCCCGCAATCAGGGTCCAAGATCCCGGCAAACTTGTCCGGCTTTCCGTAAGGCTGAACGCGATCTTGCGAGAGCGTCAGACGCGGATAGTCGTCGACATCGACGTCGAATGGTATGGCGGAGTGATTGTAGCAGATGAAGAAGTCGCAGGTTCCATTGCGCAGGGCATAGAGGTATTCTTCAATTGTGCGTGTTTCCGGCACAATGGCCGCTTCGAACGGTGGAAGTCTGCTGTGAAGGTCGGCTACGAGCTTGGGCAAGAAACTGAGGGCGAGCGTGTGAAGGCAAGCGATCGTTACGCCCTGTTCGCTAATTCTCGCGTAGTTCGCAGCCGCAGCTCGAGCGTCGCTGGCTTGCTTTATGATGGAACTCGCGCCGCCCATGAACTCGTTACCAGCAGGAGTGAGCCGAATAGGGTGTTCGGTGCGATCAACAAGCTCCGCCCCTGCCCATTGCTCAAGTGCCTTAATGCGTCTGCTCAATGCAGACTGAGTGACAAAGCGCGCCTCCGCAGCCCTTGCGAAGTGCCCGAGCCGAGCGACAGCGGCCAAATCTTCGAGCCATTTCAGCTCCAATCTACAAACCTTTCAACGTCTTGCAGTTTTCGCATTGAGACTAACGATATCGGAACTTGAAGTCGAATGCGGAATCCTTCCTCATCCGCATGCAGCTGATCTGTATATGGAGAAGCGCGATCTAGTGGAGACGATGAGCGATCATGATATCCGATGACAGCGTAATCTTGGGCCTGCTCGCAGCTGTACTTCTCTTCGTTGGCGTCACACGCCAGCTCCGTGGGGCGTGGCAGAGGTTTTACACATTCGTCCCGGTCATACTGGTCTGCTACCTTGTGCCTTCGCTTATGCGGACGTTCGCGCTGATCGATACCTCGGAGTCGAACCTGTGGCCGATCGCCAAAGACTACTTCTTGCCTGCCGCGCTCGTGTTGCTGACGCTTTCGATCGATATGAAAGCGATTATCGGCCTCGGGCCGAAAGCTCTGATCATGTTCTTCACCGCCACCATCGGAATCATAATTGGCGGCCCGATCGCGCTTTGGATTGTAGCACAGTTCGATCCGGGGATCCTCAGCGAAGGTCCGAACGCAGCCTGGCGCGGGCTTGCTACACTTGCCGGCAGCTGGATTGGGGGTGGAGCCAATCAAACAGCGATGCTGGAGATCTACGGATACAACCCGGAACGCTATGCGGCGCTGGTAGCCGTAGATATCATCGTTGCGAATATCTGGATGATCTTCTTGCTCTATGGCGCTGGCGCGCCGGAGAAAATTGATCGCTGGCTCAAAGCCGATACGTCCGCGATTGAGCGCCTGCGCGACAAGATGGCAGATTACAGCGCTTCGGTGGAGCGCAGCACGACGGCCAATGACTGGCTAATGCTCGGGGGCTTTGCCCTTGCCGCAGTTGGCATATCGCATCTTGGCGGAGCGGCGATCGCATCGGTTTTCGCAAACCAGATTTCCGGAAGCGAGGGGGTTCTCGCAAGCAAGTTCTTCTGGGTCGTTGTCATCGCAACGACCATTGGGCTGGGGGCCAGCTTCACCAAGGCAAGAGATTTGGAAGGTGTTGGCGCGTCGAAACTTGGAACCGTGTTCATCTTTCTGCTCGTCACTGTCATCGGCACAAAGATGGATATCCTCCAGCTCGGAGATGCGCCGGCCTTCTTTGCCATCGGCGTGATCTGGATGTTGATCCACACGATCTTGCTGTTGGTCGTGGGCAAGCTCATCCGTGCGCCGTTTTTCTTTATCGCCGTCGGGAGCAAGGCGAATGTGGGAGGCGCGGCATCTGCCCCGGTTGTCGCAGGCGCGTTTCATCCTGCCCTTGCTCCGGTTGGTGTGTTGTTGGCCGTGCTTGGCTATGCGCTGGGGACGTATGGCGCGATCCTGACTGCCGAACTCATGCGTGTGGCGAGTGGTTAGAACCCGGTTTTAGCGCATGGCAAAACCTTGCAAGCAGATATTGGCTATCAGCAACTCGGCAGCGCTGTTTGTCGATGCGTGGGAAACTCCGTATCTCGCGCGCTATCTAGTCGGACTGACAAACAAGACCCACCCCGTGATCTGCCATGTCGGGGCTGCCAATGGAGACTCTCCGGAAAAATCGGGTCGATTCTTCGCGTTGGCGCAACGTGCCGGTTTCGACGCTCGCCATCTCAACCTTTTCGCGCTCGAAGAAGGCGACCCAGATACGTTCTTCCGAGGCGTGGACGCGATTTACCTAGACGGCGGATCGACACGCAACTTGCGCGCCATATTGAAAGAGTGGTCGGCGGATGTTGCATTGAAAGATGCTTATGAGCAGCAGGTTGTCATTGCCGGAGCGAGCGCAGGCGCGAACATATTGTTCGAGTGGGGTATGACGGACTCCATCAAAACCAAGATCGAGGCTACCCCGGGACTGGGATTGGTGCGAGGCTCGCTTTCGGTGCATGCTGACATTCGCTCAGATCGCAATGAAGCGCTTAATCGACACCTTGCCGGACCGGACGCCGCATTCCCGGCATACTCACTGGACGAGGGAACGGCGCTGCACTTTTGCGATAACGAATTGTATCGCGCCGTTTCGATCTGCAGCGAAGCAAAAGTGCTCCGTGGTTTCGGGGACATGCGAATGGAAAGCTATCCAACCGCGACGTTGCCCGGTGATATCGCCCACGACACAATCTGACAGAAATGTCGCGATCGCGGCATTTATCAATGAGTGGCGGCACTTTTAGGCGAAAAAATATATCAAGATCAGCATCTTGCGTTTTTGGTATCGGGTTACGCGGATTCCGAACTTGTATTCACCAGATCGAGGGAGAGGGTGGGGTGGCAGCGCGTCGCCGAGAGGGGGCTTCGCGCGAAATCCATCAGCAGGCGCGGCCCAGCCCGCTTCGTTGAAAACAGGGAGCAACACATGAGGAACTCAGTCTCGCTTGGTCGCCAACTTTTGACAACGACCGCGATCGGACTAGCAATTTGCTTTACGTCAAGTGTTGCGGCGCAGGATCAGCAAGACGCCGAACAAGCGCCCGAATCAACGAATGTTCAAAACCAGAATGATCCGGAGATCATTGTCAGCGGAACCCGCGCTTCGATCGGCAACTCGATCGACGCCAAGCGCGATTCCGATACCATTGTCGACATCTTGTCCGCCGACGATGCGGACCGGTTTCCCGACAACAATATTGCAGAAGGGCTTGCCCGCATTCCCGGCATCTCGTTCCAGCGCGACAATGATACCAGCGACGGCGAGTTCATTTCCATCCGTGGCCTCGACGCGACATTCAACACGGTTACCAACAATGGTATTCGGATCGGAACTGCCGATACGTTCCGCCGCACACCGCTCAACATCGTAACGGGCAATGGCATCAGTTCGATCGCAGTCATCAAGGTTCCGCTTCCCGAACACGCTTCAGAAGGAATTGGCGGCGTTGTCGACATCCGCGCCCGCGGCGCATTGGATCGAAGCGAGACCATCACCTTCGGCGCGCGGCTGGACACCAATAGCTTTGCCGAGAACGACGGTTTTCGCATCAATGGCGGCATTACGAGGCACTTGACGGATAACTTCGGCGTCAACGTCAATGTCTCGTTCCGGCGCCGATTCTTTAACAACTTGCAAATCAACCCGTCGACCGCCGTTCCGGAGATCCTCTTCCCTCAGGAGATTGGTGGTCTGGTTTTCGACGACGCGGACGAGATCGAAGACGTCTTTGACCTGATTCCGACCGGATTTCTCGACATCTCGAACTTCACGTCTGAGCAACTCGACTATGAGGCGGCTGACATTCGCGATGACAATTGGAGTATTTCCGGCACGGCGCAGTGGGAGCTTTCAGACACGACCAACTGGACGGTCGGCGGCCGGTACAACCGCAACGAACGCGATGAGATCGTTTCCAACATCGAGTTTGACGCCGACCCAGATGATTTTGTTGACGGTTCGCTGGTTTCCGGAGGGACTGCCGGCCAGTTGATCCGCAGCTTCCGCGATCCCGAGATCACCTTCGAAGGCCAGATCGAGGACGAATTCGAAACCCAAGAAGCGTATTTCTTCCGTGGCGAAACCCAGTTGGACAATTGGCAGTTCGATTATGTTGCAGGCTATTCAAGGGCCTTTCGCAACGATCCGATCCTGTCGATCGACTTTACCCAGGAGCTCGAGGATATTCCTGGCAGCCCGGGGACCAACGCCGCGGCCGAACGTGCGGTAAGCTTTGCGCCGTTCATTCTCGGCGGTCCGTTCATATCGCCCAATCCGCTCAACCAGGAAATCTTCAACCTCGCGCTCGATCCGTTTTGTCAGGATCCGGGGCGCCTTGATGAAGAAGACTTCCAGACCGGAACATGCGCCGAGATCTTCGACTTCGACGAAGATTTGGTCGATTCCTCCGAGAATGAAAGAATTTCTGCCCGTCTCGATATCACTCGGACATTCGATGACAGCTTCCTCGAATATATTAAAGCCGGGGTTGTGTTCGAGAACAGCGTAACAACCGAAATCCGCATAGACGCATCCGACAACGATGACACTCTGGCGGAATTCGTGACGGATGTGGTCGATGGGATCGGCGTCGACCAAAACGGCGACCCTGACAATTCGCCCGGTACGCTGGGTGTGTTCGCGGGGAGCAGCCGAAGCCTCAATGACATCAGCAATCCCTTTGCCGACGTCGGCTTCACAGGCATTCCCCGTTTCGATCGAGCAGGTCTGCTCAACCTGCGCAATCGCTTCCGCTCGGGGTTTGCTGCAGCGGGAGGTGTTCCGAACGAAGACCTGTTCACCGAGGCCGACGAGACATTCTACACGGGTTACATCCAAGCGAAATTGGTGTTCGACAGGCTCTCGATCATCGGCGGTGTACGCTTTGAAAAATATGACGCCGATTTCACTTCCCCATCGACATTCGATGCGGATCTTGGATTTGAGCTTCCCGGCGCCACTGAAGGCGAATCCATTGAATTGACGCCGACGGGAACGAACCTGTTCGCGCAGTCACTGACCAGCTCCAGCAACTTCGAAGTGCTCCCGCGCGTCCTTCTGAATTATGATATTAGCGACGAATTCCGTGTTCGTGCCGCTTTTTCGACTTCGATTTCGCGGCCGACATTCGATTTGCTTCTTGGATCATTCGATGGCGGTCTCGGGATCGAGCTCAATCCCGGCATCGATCCCGCTGACGCGACGCTGGCTGACGTCGCGTTGGTCGATGCTGGTTTCGAGTTCGGCAATCCGGATCTTGTGAATGGTTTCTCAAAGAACTTCGACGTCTCCTTCGAATATTTCCTTGATCGCACCAATGCGGTCAGCGTCGCATTCTTCTACAAGGATATCAGCGATTTCATCTTCTCGACGTTTGCAACAGACATCGACGTGTCTTCAGCCGGTGGCTTTGGTGTCGGTGAAACAATCGGGCAAATCCTCGCCGGCGTGAACTTCTCTCCAGAAGGTCAGACGATCATTGACCAGTTGGGTGGAATCGAAACGTTGCTAAATTCCAACGTCGCCAATGTAAGCATCGTCCAGCCGACCAATGGCAACGATGCGGAAGTTTATGGCGTGGAGGTCGGCGTCTCTCATTCGTTCGATTACCTCCCAGGGTTCCTCTCGAATATGGGCTTCATCGGGAACGTGACGTTCCAGGAAACCGAAACGACCCTTCCGCTCGGCACGCTCGATGCCCAGGATGTCCTGGTGCAGATCGGTGAGGCTCGGGCGGGCGATGTTCTGACCCAGTCATTCCCGTTCTTCAACTCGCCTGATTTCATCGGCAATGTCGCACTTTACTATGATGATCGCAGTTTCGAGGCGACCGTCAGCTATCGCTTCTCGGGCAACCAGTTTGAAGAGCTGGAGGCCTTCGGGATCGTTCAGTTCCAGCAAGGTCGTGGTTTCCTCGATGTTGATCTGGAGTACACGTTCCGCGAACTTGGCCCACTGAACCGACTGACGTTGACTTTCGAGGCCTCGGATTTGCTCGATAGCGGACGCCGCTTCTCGGTCTTTGAGACGCGCGGTGAAACCGATCAGTTCAGCGACCTCGCGACCTTCAACGGACGCAATTTCCGTTTTGGCGCACGTGTCCGCTTCTAAGCGACAGGCATACGCAAACAACTCAGCAAACCAAGGGCTAACCAACACGGATTATGGATGACTAAAGCACTCCAACGAATTCTGATGCTAATCTGCCTGGCGCTGGCACCCTATGCGGTGCAGGCACAAGAGACCGAACCTCTCAGCTATGAGACACCGGAAAATGCGGATGAAAATAGGTTCGTTGCCCATGAACAGTTTACCGCCGCGCCTTATGCTCCCGGGGAAGTCAGCCGGTTCATGTTCGATGGTTGGACAGGACCAGCGATCCCTGTCTGGACATATGTTCCGACTGGAGTCGATGTAGAGCAAGCTCCCATCTTGTTCATGATGCACGGCGCCAAGCGCAATCCTGCTCGCTATCTGCTCGAATGGGTGCCGCACGCACAGCAACGCGGCTTCATCGTGGTAGCCCCCGAGTTTTCGCGCCGCGATTTTCGCGGTTCACGCCGCTACAATCGCGGCAACATTTCCCGGCTCAGTGACGGGGAATATATTGCCGTCGATGAAATCGAATGGAGCTTCTCGGCGATCGAGCCACTTTTCGATCACACGATAAGCGCGTTGGGCAGCATGCAGACTGGCTACACACTCTACGGTCATTCAGCCGGTTCACAATTCGCTCATCGTTTCATGTTCCACAAACCCAACGCACGAGTTAAGCGCATTCTGGCGGCCAATGCGGGATGGTACACCATGCCAGACCCCGAAATCGCCTATCCCTACGGTTTGAAAGATTCCGGAGTTTCGGAGCAAAATCTCAGACGAGTCTTGCAGAAGCCGGTTTTGATCCTTCTGGGTGATCAAGACATTGACACACGCAGCAGCAGCCTAAATCGTTCGGAAGGAGCGATGCTACAGGGTGAGCACCGTTTCAACCGGGGAATCACATTTATGGAAACCGCGATGGAGCAAGCTGAACGACTTCAAGTGACATTGGGGTGGCGCGTCCAGCGTGTAGAAGGTGTTGGACACTCGAACTCAGGAATGGCGGAAGCCGCTGCACCGCATGTGAGATAGAGTTTGGCTTGGTCGGGACTGCCCATACCAGAATTCAATCCAGTAAAGACGAATAGTCCGCTTCCACCCCCATGAGCTGACCAAATCTGAGGCGCGGTCAATGCCTATCAGCAGACTGTCAGCTTAGGCGGGTCACTTCTTAGAAACGGACCGGCTGTTCACGACCCAATTTCTGACGTCTTTCTCGAAGGGTCTGCCGCTTCCTCGGCCATATCTATTTCCCAGCGACGTACTTGGCATCGGGAAGTTGCGGTCCACATTCTCCCGTCCTTATAACCTGTGGCTATGGGCTGACTGAATGTTTTTTCTGGGAAGCCCCTATGCGGTCGCTCAATCTCTTCCGGTGAAGAGAACGCGTAGAGCCATAATCGTTGGTGGTGGAATCATCGGAGTGACTTCCGCCTACGCGCTCTCGCGCCAGGGGTGGGCAGTGACCGTTCTGGATCGCTTCTTCAAACCCGGTCAAGGCGCTTCTTTGGGCAACGGCCGACAGCTCAGCTATAGCCACACCAATGCATTGGCTGGCCCGAGCCTCCTGGCGCAGATACCAAGCCTTTTGTTCGGCGACGGCGGTGGTTTTCAGATGACGCTTCGGGGGAAGCGGGGCTACTTCGAGTGGCTTGCACGTTTCCTGGTCGAATGTTCGCGACAAGCAAACCGGCGCAATACTCTGGCTGTGCTCTCACTTGCTGAAGAGTCGCGGCGCGCGATGGATGATCTGCTTGCCAGACACTCGATTGAGTTTAATCGAAAGAACTCGGGAAAATTGGTCATCCTTCGGAGCACGGGCGACGTCGAAGCGGCCCGTCCGTTGGTAGAGGCGAAACGCAAGGCAGGTCTCGAACAGGAAGTTCTATCGGCTGAGCAGGCATGTGAAATCGAACCCGCTCTCGCACAGGCGTCCGACCGTTTCGCGGGCGCGCTCTATGCGCCAGGCGACGAGACGGGTGACTGTTCTTCATTTTGCCGTGGCCTGCTTAGTCTTCTCCAAAGCACCTACGGGGTGAAATTCCGTGGCAGTGCCAGCGTCGATCGCTTCGCGCGCATCGAAGGCAAAGTAGAGACCCATCTTGCGAATGGCGAAATTCTGACATCCGATCTCGTCGTTGCCGCCAACGGACATGCCGTCAACGATCTGCTCGCGCCGCTTAGTCATCATCTCCCGGTCCAACCCATGAAGGGGTACTCGTTCACGGCTCCGCTCGGCAACGCCGCGCCGATGGCATCGGTTACCGACCACAAGCGACGGATCGTTTTTACCCATTGCGGCGATCGACTTCTGGTCGCGGGGATCGCAGAGATGGGACACGTCGACACGAGTGTCGATCTCAAGAGACTGAAGTCCATGATCGCCTCGGCGCGCGATTCCCTGCCCGAAGCAGCTGTCTATTCCGAAGCGGATGCAGGCTGGGCGGGACTGCGACCGATGACGCCGAATTCCCAGCCGATCATCCGTATGCTTGAGCCGGGCATCGCTGTAAATGCGGGGCACGGCATGCTGGGCTGGACACTGGCTATGGGATCGGCTGAGCGGTTGAGCGAGCTTGTGCGGGAACATAACTGACTTGGTGGCATCGCCGATCGAGGCGATGGCTCTGGTCAAGAGCGAAACGGCAGATCTCACACCGTGCGCATCTTGCCCAGACCGGGCAACCAGTCCTGAAGAGAGCTTTGCCTCGAGCTAATTCCTTAGCATTGAACGTCTCTGAGCAGGGGCGCACCTGGAAGCGCACTGGTGTATTGGCCTTCGTTGATCAAATGTTTGCCGTTGACGAACAGGTGGGCGACCCCTGCCGAAAACTCTCGCGGTGTCTGGTACGACGCGCGCGGCGCGAACTGCCTCGGGTCGAACACAACCACATCGGCGGCATATCCAGGCCTGAGGTAGCCGCGATCCGTAAGGCCGATTATGTCCGCCGTCTGCCCGCTGCTTCGGCGGATGAATCGAGCTATCGGCATCGCGGCATTTCCGAGCACCAGATCGCGATAGGCTTTCGGAAAGCTCGCATATTTGCGCGGGTGGCCGGACGACCCATCCGATCCCGTAACCACCCATTCTTGCGATGCGAAGGCAGCTATGTCGGATTCGCTCATATTGAACGAGGCGACCCGAGCATCGCCTTCGCGCAGGACCGCGATCGCGGCGTCGACCGGCTCGAGACGGCGATCTTGGGCCAGTTGCGCAAGCGTCTTTCCAACTGGCACGTCGGCACCGTGCAGGGCGCCAGTCACAAGCAACTTTTCCGCCCCACCCCGTCTGGCGAGCCCTTCAAGCATCCCCGACCGGATGGTTGCAAGTTGGTCCGGGTCGTCAAGCCGGTCGCGCAGAGCGGCAAGGCCTCCTTCAAGCGCCGCGCGCGGGACCAGCGCGTTGCTTATCCGCGTTCCGGAGGCTTCCCACGGGTACTGATCGGCGGTGACTTGCATACCCTCGGACCTTGCGGCCTCGATCGCTGCGATCATCCGCGCGCTGTATCCCCACACGGCTGGACCAAGCGCCTTGATATGGGCAATGTGAACTGGAGTCTCGGCGTTTCGACCGATCTCGAGTGCTTCTGTCAGCGCGCCTGACACCGTAATGTTGTAGGTGCTCTCGTCGCGCATATGGGTGTCGTAATAGCCGCCATACGCGCCGGCGATTCTGGCAAGGGCCACCACCTCGTCTGTCGCTGCGTAGTTCTGAGGCACGTAGTACAAGCCTGCCGAGAAGCCCCACGCGCCTTCGCACATGGCTTGCCGCGTTCGCGCTTCCATGCGTTCCAGTTCAGCCGGGGTGGGTGCCCGGTTTTCCGTGCCAAGTACTTCGCGACGGATTGGGCCGAAGCCGACGAGATAGGCGACATTGGTTCCGATGCCTTGCTCGCGTGCCGCTTGTGCCTGCGCGGCTATGCCGGGATCTCCGAAACCGTCATTTCCGACAACGACGGTTGTGACGCCTTGAAAGGCAAAAGGGAGGTTGGCTCGCCGTTCGCGGTCATCGGACGACAGATCGCTTTCAGCATGAGTATGCGGATCGATAAATCCGGGTGCGACCACTAGGCCTTCGGCCTCAATTGTGAGCCTTGTAGAATAGTAATTCTCGGCGTCCGGTCCGATGAAGGCAATTTGCCCTCCATCCAGAACCACGTCGACGCTTTGCCCTTCGCCCCCACTGCCATCAAACACGAGGCCACCTTTGATCAGCGCGTCGGCTTCGACGAGAGGCGCTGAACTAGGAGTCGTGGTGCAACCAGCAAGAGCCAAGCAAGTGAGCGCCGCCGTCCCAAGACCAAACCGCGATGCAATGGTCATGGCACCGGTGTCGCCAGCAGTTCCTCCATCATTGCGATAGCCGATTCCCTTCCGATCCGACGGATCAGATCGCGGTCGGTGTTATCGCCAATTTCGAATGTGATCGCAGGGATTCCAAACGTCTCATACGAATATCCCTTGGAGATTGGGCGGGACGGATCATGTTGCGCGTCACGGTCGACTTCGTATCCTGCCATCCGATCCTGATAACGGGCAAGCCAATCGCGGGTGAACAGTTCAGGATCGGTCGGCAGCTCGTCAGGTATGGTGTAGAACACGTCGCGATTGGTCGAATGGAAATCGAGCAAAAGGCGCAATTCTTGTGCTGGATTCGCTTCGATCTGTAAGAGCAAGTCGCGCATCAGGCGCGTTTCGGGCTGGGTGAACGGTCCCCAATCGCGATTGAGATCGACCCCGCCCGTATTGTGCCGCCAATACCCTCGGACAACGCCGTCGGGGTTGAGTATCGGCACTGCGGATACGAGGAAGCGTTCTCGGAATTGACGAGCCAGAGGCGTGTCCTCGATCAGTGCTTCCATAAAAGGCAGCATCGCGAGCGCTCCCGTCACTTCGGGTGGATGCTGGCGTCCAACCAGCACGACATGCTCCTTGGCGTCGGCATTGCCAATTGTGATTGCTTCGATCAGCCGGCCTTCTGCGGAGCGTCCCAACTCGAAGCGGGTTACACTTGGCTTCGATTCTATTTTGTCCAGCCACTCATCATACGTTGCGGGCACAAAAATTTCCTGAGCGGAAACGAATAGGGGATTATCGCCCACGGATACGGTTAGCAGTGCAGAGGCATTTTCAGCCTCTGAACCATCGGGAAGCTGTCGGCGGAAAATGCTGACGTTGTTACTATCAAGCCGACCCCAGAGCTTCCCATCGACGCTGGTCTTGGGCCAATAGCGATGATTGCAGGCGGTGTAATTCAGCTCGATCTGGACATCGCGCGGAATAGAGCTGTGGACCCGGAATGCATACCATGGGCTGCAATTGATCGGCGGCTCGTCTTCAGGCGAAAGCGTAATCGAAACCCGACCGTCATCACGGATTTCGCAGGAAGCCAACGCGCCAGCGGGGAAGGAGGTATCGATTGCTATCCCGGCGTCGCTACACCGCGCGTCGGCGACTTGTAGCGCCCGGTCGACGGACAAAGAGGGTTCGGCGCCGGGGGCCGTGCAAGCCGCAGCCAGCACCATTCCCGCGAGCGCTACACCAATTCTGCACTTCATTGCGCTTGCTCCATCGCGCGAGCCTAGAACTCCTTACGCAGAGAAATCGAGACCTGTCGCCCGCGTGCGCTGTGCAGATTGCTGAAGAACCCGAAGCTTTGGTCGGCAAGGGGTGGCAATTCGTTGAAAACGTTGTTGATACCAACACGCAGTCTGGTGCCATCGAGAGCCGTGTCGTTTTCGATCGTGTAGCTGACGGATGCGTTGAGCGTGAACCAGTCATCGACGCGGAAGAATTCTCCGGTGTCATCCTGGGTAACGCTGGTGTCGAACACTTCGTCCACATAGCGACCGAAGAAGCTCACGCGGACCGGTCCGCTTTCCCACGAAGCGCGGCCCGTCAGTCGCCATTTGGGTCGGCCATTCAGCTCGCGAACTTGGCCGGTATTGGCTATCGTGATCCCCGGCAGAATCCCGGCGGCAACTGCATCGAGCAATTCCTGACCATCTGCTCCCGGACTCTGGAAGAAGGATTCCAGCAAAGCGGCATTCAGTTGCAGGTCAATGTCCCCGATCCCGAAATCGGGCACGTCGTAGAACATGCCAAAATCCCAACCCTTCGAAACGCGGGTGTCGAGATTCAGATAGGGATCAAGCACTCGAATGATGTCGCCTGCCGGAGCTAGGCCGGTCCCATCGAACAAATCGATGCGATCCTGGTCCGGGTCCTCACGGATGACATTCGGGTTTGTTCCGCCGTCCAGCCGTCGAAGCAGATCGAGCGCAATCTGGTTCTGATCTCCGAAAACACCGACGATTCCTTGCTGTTCGACGCGCCAGTAGTCCGCAGTGAGTGTCAGCCCCGGAATGAAGAGCGGTGACAGGACGATGCCGAGATTAATGCTCTCGGTATCCTCGGGCTGTAATTCATTGGTGCCGGTGCGCAGACTGACAGTTCCCGAGCCATCGCAATCGTCAAAGCCCGTGATCTGCCCTTGCTGGATCTCGGCGAAGCAACGAACCAGATCATCGCGTGTGTTGGAGCGGGTGGTGCCAAGGTCATTAACCTGTACCAAGTTCGGTGCACGGAAGCCTTGCGACCATGCGCCCCGCAGCAGGATGCCGTCCACGATGCTCCACGATGCGGCTGCACGCGGAACGATCGCGGTTTCTTCGATATCAGAGAAACGCTCGATCCGGCCTGCTAGCTGAATGTTGAAATCATACACCAGCGGTATGTCCATTTCGGGCGAAACAACCGGAATGAACACCTCGGCAAACGCCGAATACACATTGCGGCTGCCGCTCGTGTCCGGCGAAGGGCTCGAACCCATCACGTCGCTTCCAAAGAAGGCGCCGTTGAACGAGTTGGTGTAAGTTATCGTACCATCCAGCCGCGGATCGCGATCGTCAAAGAATGTCTCGCGGCGATATTCGACGCCTGCCGCAATGCCTACATCGCCGCCGGGCAGGCTGAACAGATCATCTCGCGAGACCTTGAAGTCGGCTAGCGCCAATGTCGTCTGACCATTGCGGAAGACATCGATGGTGAAGCTGTCGATCACTGACTGCGGGTTTGGGGTGCAGTCCCCAACACTCGGATTATCGACGCATGCACCATTGAACGGATTGTAAGCCGTGGCATCCGTGCGATTGAGCGCAGCTTCGAACAGCGTATTCGATACCCGGTTCTCAGTGAAATCACTGGTGTCGGCCTGCGAATACAGGAAGCCTGTATCGAAGTCCCATGCACCGAGTTCACCGCGCAATCCTGCGACAATGCGATAGACATCCTTGGTAACGGTCACGCGGCGCGGACCCGCATCGATCGGCCGGTAGTCCTCGACAATGATTGTTGCGCCTTCGTCGGGGATGCCGTCAATGCCGCTGGTAAGGCGGTTCGGGTTTGGAGAACCGTCAGCAAGTGTCGTCGCGCCAAGCGGGTTCCAGAAGGCAGTCGGCAAGACTGCCAACGGAGCCGCTGTCAGGTTCGAGCGTTGCTCGAGGCTGCGGTTTGAATCCGAGCGGTAATAGGATCCTTCTGCGTAAAACTCGACCGCGGGAGACAGCTCATACCGGAATAGTGCCTGCGCGCTGTAACGATCCTTTTCCGAGAACAGGTCTCGATCGGCTTCGATGTTATACCGCTGGGAGCGAGTCTGAGTCGTGCCGTTGTCCGCGCATAGGCCGTTGCCCAGATCGAGAAAACGGCTGTCGGAAATTGCATTTTCGTCACCGAATGCGCCACATGGCCTCACGAAGAAGTCATCATCGTTGAGATCGGTGTTGCCGCGCGAGGATTGAATGTCGAACTCGCCCCAAGGCGTGTCGTTCGAACGGTTGTCGAAGTTGAGATCGCCTTCGAATTCAGTGCCGATCAAAAACGGGCGACGGTCGGCGCTGGCCGAGAAGTCTCGGATCGACGCAGGCGCCCCGTTTTCGTGAAAGTAGTAGCCATAGACAGTCAGGTTCCCGCGTCCCTCGGCGAAGTCGAAGCCAAGACCACCCCTGATCGAGGCGCTGTAAAGGCTGGTACCAGTCGACGCGCGCCAGTTGCCTTCGAGCACCGCGCCGTCGAGATCGCCGCGCAGGATCGTGTTGACCACACCGGCAACAGCGTCCGCGCCGTAAACTGCAGATGCACCATCACGTAGTACTTCGACCCGACGAACACTGCCAGGCACGATCTGGTTTGTATCGGGAGAAACCACCGGCACCAGCAGCTCGGTCTGGAAGCCCGGATTGAGAACCATCCGGCGGCCATTGATCAGCAAAAGTGTGTTGCCCGTCCCGATCCCGCGCAGGTTGATCGAGGCAATGTCTCCGCGCGCTCCGTTCACACCACCGACAGTACTCTGATCATTGAACGCAACTGAGCCTGCCTGAGGAATGGCGCGGAAAAGCTCGTCACCCGATCCCGGATCGATGGAATCGATCTGCGCTTCGTCGACCACCGTCACTGGGAGAACATCGTCAATCTTTGCGCCTTGAATCTGCGTCCCCGTCACGATGATCACCGGTTCGTCGTTAGCGCTAGTATCGGCTGTCGTAACACTGTCCGCATTCTCGGCGTCCTGCGCGAATGCTGGAAGCGGCGCGAGGCCTGCGAGAATGGTTCCGCAAAGCAGATTTGAGAGTGACAGCTTCTTCAGATTCATGTTTTCCTCCCCTTGCGCGTATGCTGGCCCGTCGGACACACGCGATCCGACACGAAGCTGCATGAATTTGGTCCGCTCAGCAAATTGGAGCAGCAAATTTTTGCGGTCGCGGGTATAGAGCGAGGTTATACCCTAGGAGGTTGGAGCTTCTGAATCCCCGCATCTAGTTCCGCGATCACGTGCTTCAGCTGTGACAGCGCCAGATCGATAAGGTCCGGGTAGGGATGCTCCACGGGCGTGTAGGCATAAATGCGATACGAAGGGAAGTCATGCAACATGTAGCGCTGCAATCCCTGTCCGAGATGCGAGTAGGCTGTGAACTGGTCGGTCAGCGCCAGACCGACTTGCTTGCGCACAAGCGACAACGCCACATGATAGGTATGCGCGGTCGCGACTTCTACAGGTCGAATAGCACGCTCGCGTAGCAACGAGCCAATCAACGTTCCCAACGGCCCGCTTTCGCTCATTCCGATCATATCCGCGCCATCGAGTATTCGCTCGTCGACCGGAAACTGGATCGAACGGCCCGATACCAGCACCCATCGGCCCTCTCCGATACATTGATTGGCGATACGCGGATCGTCCACAGGTTCGAAACCGACGCAGATATCGCTGCGTTTCTCGTACAACGCGGTCGAGATTTCTGCTGTGTGAAGAGTGGTCAGCTCGAAGCTGAGCAGCGGATCCTGTTCACGCATCTTGGCAACAAGCTCGGGCCCAACCGAGAGGCTGAGTGAAGGCAGCACGCCGAGCCTGATATGCCCGCCCTTGCGGTTGCGAATGTTATCGAGCGAGCGGTTGAACATTCTGAGCCGCCCATAAATGTCCTCCGCCTCCAGATAGAGTTCGTCGGCCGCCGGGGTCGGCACCAGTCGTCCTTTGCGACGCAGGAACAGGTCAAATCCGAGCTGATCTTCGGTATGGCGTAGCACCTTGCTGACAGAGGGCTGGGAGACATTCAGGTCGCGCGCTGCTCCGCTAATCGAGCCCGTTCGATAGACGTGGTAAAATATCTCAATCTGGCGCAGTCGCATGGTTTCTCTTGGATTTGACTGGCTTCAAAATGCAAGGAGTTTCGCAGCAGGAGCCACTGGACAAGTGTCGAAGCCAATAAGTGATCCGCCTAAAGGCGCTTGGCCGCCATCGGCTTTCCCGGACTTGTTTCGACGCGCGTAGCGCGGCGTCCGCTTTCACCCCGAAGCGGTCACACGTCTCCTTAAAGGTCTATCCTGAGAGCCGACAGTCTGTCTCAAACGGATGTCAGCCGAAAGATTCCATTCCGCTTTCGACCCATTTGCGGCCGGTCAAGTGTTGGTCATTCGGCTACATAGAACTACTCAAACCCAAAGCTGATCGCGCCCAACTGCCCATACTCAGCCGTGAAATCCGCTTTGTTGGCGGCAACTGCCACGCCGCACAGACCCGCCAAAAATACCGTTTCTTCGCTCGGCTCAAATCCGCGTGCAATTGCTTCTCGATGCATCCATCGTGCGGCTGGTGCTGGCCCGCCAAGCGCCAATGAAGCGTTGGTCTCGTTCACAATCTCACCCTCTTGGCGCAGGACCATCGGAATATCTTCGAGGTCTTCGTTCCAAGGCAGGAACTCGCCGACGATGAAGCTCTCAGTTCCGAGATTGCTCACCACCAAATTGGGGGCAGACATGTCGCTCGGTCTGGAGAATTTCAGGCGGACAAATTCGATTGCCGGGGCAATCGCTAGCGGGCGTCCATCTGCGTCGATCATGAGCGCGATTTCCGTCTCAATCATCCGGCCTTCGAGATACGGAATGGTGCTACCAACCTTATGCCGCGTCGAGCCGTAAAGGCTGCCCAGAAGCGCATGATCGAGGCCCAGAAACTTCTGAATGGTGGGATCTGTTACACCGGCCTTAATGCCTCCAACATTGGGGCCTGAGTGCAGACGCGTGACTTCGTGCTGCATGGCGTAGGCCTCGTCCAGATCGAGCTGAGCTTCAAAGGCTGGCCATTCGGCTTGCGCTGCAATGGCTGCAGCAAGCTGGCTCGCGAACTTGGCGTGTGCGCCGTTCTCGATGGAAGTCATTTGGATCACCACTTCTCACCGAATGGCCGCAGCTCCAGTTCATGCGTCCATGCGGAACGAGGTTGATTGTGCAGGTGCCAATAGGTGTCGGCGACGGCCTGGGGCGAAAGAACCCCATCGTCGCCCAGCGAGTCCATATAGTCGCCAAACCGCGCGCGGGTGCGTTCAGCGTCCACGATCCCATCGATAATGATATGAGCGATGTGCAAGCCCTTGGGGCCATATTCGCGGGCCAACGCCTGAGCGAGCATTCGCAGGCCTGCCTTCATCGCAGCGAAGTGGGCAAAATTGGGACGACCGCGAAGCGATCCCGAAGCTCCTGTGAAGAACATGCTCCCTTCGCCTTGATCCTCAAGCAGCGGAACCGCGCGCTTTGCAGTCAGAAAAGCCCCGAGAGAGCCAATGCGCCAGAACTGCTCATAAGTCTCGGCATCCAAATCCGCGAAGGGAATGACGGCGTTGTTGCCGGCGTTGAAGAGGACGGCAGATACCGGCCCGAGGTCCTTCAATCTTTCAAACAGAGCGTCCTGATCACTCTCTTGGGTTACATCAACCTGCATCGCCTCTGCTGAGCCACCACCTGATCGGATTTGCTCGGCAACAGCCTCGACCTTTGACAACGTGCGTCCGCTCACGACGACATGGTGGCCTTCGCTTGCGAACTTGTGCGCCAACGCGCCGCCAATGCCCTGGGCGACGCCAGCACCGAGAATTGCAACTGTGCCTGTCATATTCTGCCTCCAGTCCGTCCGAGTTGTTACGAGCAACGCTTGAGCAGGATTTCGCTCAGTTCGATCACATTGCCGCCCTTATCGCGCGGCCAGATGCGAGAGATTGCCTCGCCAGATTGCCCGTCCAGAATCTCAAAGGACGGGCCGTCTTCATGCGCCGACCATTTGTCGCCCCATTGTGCGAGAGCCATCACGATGGGCGCCAAATCGCGCCCCTTCGCGGTCAGTTCATATTCGAGATATTTTGACCCGCTGGCTGCCTCGACTCGCTCAAGAATGCCGCCTTCGACCAACTCACTTAGCCGGTTGGCCAAAGTGTTCTTCGAAATGCCAAGAGAACGCTCAAACTCGCTGAAACGGCGAACGCCCATCATCGCATCGCGAATGATCAGCATCGACCACCATGGACCAACTTGATTGAGGGCTCGCGCAACAGAGCAGCGCTTCGTTTCAAAAGAGGTGGGTTTCATAGGTAAACTCCAAAAGTGGTTGCGTCATAGTACCAGTTTCGGTATGCCGCAAGTGGTTCCATCATCGAACCACAAAGAAATCACGGGTTTCCCGAGTTGAAAGGACCGAATCGCCATGCCCACACTCTCAGAGCCGCTGACGCTCAAGTCAGGCACAGTCTTGCGCAATCGGATTTCGAAGGCCGCCATGAATGAGGCCATGGCAACAGCCGATGGTCGCATCACCCGTGAGCACATTGCCCTCTACGACGCGTGGAGCGGGAGCGGGGCTGGACTTCTCATCACCGGCAATATGATGGTCGATGGAAAGCACATGAACGAACCGCTTGTGGTCGATGCGCTGCATGATCAGAATTTCACGGCGCTTCGCCAGTGGGCGGAAACCGGCAAAGCCACGGACACCCACATCTGGCCGCAGATCAGCCACCCAGGAAAGCAATCGCCCAAGATGGTGAACGATGCGCCGGTTTCTTCGTCAGCCGTTCCCATTCCCAATGATATGTTCGCCCCTCCGCGTGAGTTGGAAGAGCACGAGATCGAGGACATTATCGAGCGCTTCGGTGCATCAGCGGAACGCTGCGAAAAAGCAGGATTCTCTGGCATCCAACTGCATGGCGCACATGGCTATCTAATCGGCCAGTTCCTCTCACCACATCACAACCGCCGCACCGATAAATGGGGCGGATCATTCGACAATCGCATCCGATTTGTCCGCGAGATCTACGAATCCGTGCGGGCCAAGACGGGCGATGGCTTCAACGTCTCGATCAAGATCAACTCGTCTGACTTTCAGAAAGGCGGCTTTGGCGAAGAGGAATCGATCCAGACCGCGCAAGTGCTGGACCAATTAGGCTTTGACCTTATCGAGATCTCAGGCGGCAGCTGGGAGAACCCGATCAATCGCACCGGCGCAGTTAAGGAAAGCACGCGCAAACGCGAAGCCTACTTCCTCGAATACTCGGAGAAGGTGAAAGCCAAGATCTCGACGCCCGTGATGGTCACAGGCGGTTTTAGAAGCGCAGAGGGAATGGCGGAGGCCATTTCGAGCGGTGCGGCTGATCTCGTAGGTGTTGCTCGCCCGTTTGCTGTCGACGTGGAGTTTGCCAAGCACGCGCTTGCTGACCCGAGCTATCGCTCGAAGGTGGTTCCGATCAAGTCAGGCATCAAGAAGCTCGATGCAATGGCGATCATGGAGATCAGCTGGTACACGCTGCAGCTTCACCGCATCGCTAAAGGTCAGCCTCCTCAGCAGAAGGCGCGGGGCGCTCTTTCGGCGGCGGAAGTCCTCTACAAATTCTGGAAGAACGGTCGCGCGGTCAAACGCGTTCGTGCAGCATAGCCTGAGCGGGAGAGGACAATGGCTAAATCAAAAACCGTCGCCGTGATGGCTTCCGTCCACGAAGACGGTGTTTGGGTCGGTAAGAACGCTGAGCTGCAAGCGGTTATCGAGCGCGCTTACCACCGCAACGTGCAGGAAGGCGTGAAATTCCGAGTCATCTGGGCGCAGCTGCCAAAGGGACAGGCTTGGCTTGCGGGTCACCCTTCGACGGCCTCAATGCTCGTTGTTCCCGTGCCCGATGACATTGCGCAGGAAGACCGAGTGGCGATGCTCTCGGACATATGCGCAGGCTGGATGGACGCCACCGGCTGCAAGGTCGAAGAGATTATCGTGAACGCCTTCACCGAGAGCGCTGCCTCGCGTTACTTGGAGGTCTCACAGTCGCGGTTTGATCCCGAAAAGGCCACGGGTCTGAAGCTGAAGCTGCTTGGGAGACTGCTCAAGAGCAAGCTCTCGCAGGGCTTCATGACCACCTCGATCAATATGCCCTGAAGGAGAAACGAGATGCCTCTTTACACCGTTTCCACACGCGCTCCCGTCTCCGACAAGGCAAAGGCCGAGATCGCGATGATGATCACGGATGAGCATTGCGGACCGACCGGTGCTCCGCGAACCTTTGTGCAAGTATTCTTCAGCGAGAATGTGCCGTTGAACCCGGGGACAGAGCTGCATTTGTTTGCATCGGTTCGCGCCGGTCGCACGATGCAAGTCAATGACAACATCGAGCAAGCGATGGTCAATCGCCTATGCGAGATAACCGGCTTTGGTGTGAGGCAGATTGAGACCGCGATCTTCGGTGTTCCGGCGAGCTGGATCATGGAGGGCGGTGTGATCCTTCCCGAGCCTGGCGAAGAAGCCGAATGGCTCAAGAAGCACAATCACGCAGCCTAGGCTCACTCAGAAGCAAATACCGATCAAACGGATGATCTGACATGCAAAATCAAAACGTCGTCTCAATCGAATCCGACACTTCAAACCTGCTTGGTCTCTTGGAGGCACAGCGAGCCGCATTCCGTGCGGACCCAATGCCGGATCGCAAAGCGCGCATCCGACGGCTGGATAAACTACACAATATGCTGCTCGACTATCGGAAGGCCTTCGCCGCCGCGATCCGCGAGGATTTTTCGAGCCGTCCCAAGGCTGAAACCGATTTGGCTGAGATCATGCCTCTGCTTGATGGGATTGCATATTACCGAAAGCGCCTGCGAAAGCTGATGAAACCGCAAAAGCGTCACGCGCCGCTGACGGTGATGCCTGCACGTGTTGAGGTCCGTTATCAGCCAAAGGGCGTAATCGGCGTGGTTGTTCCTTGGAACTTCCCAATTTTCCTGGCGCTTTCGCCGGTTATCGGAGCGCTAGCAGCTGGCAACCGTGTCATGCTGAAAGGCTCAGAGTTCGCCCCGCGCACGAGCGAGGTTTTGCAAAAGGCCTTGGCGGAGATTTTCGCCGAAGATGAGGTCACGATGGTGACCGGCGGCGTCGATGTGGCCACAGAGTTCACCCAGCTGCCCTTTGATCATCTCGTTTTCACCGGCTCCACACAGGTCGGAAAGATCGTGATGCGAGCGGCAGCGGAGAACTTGACTCCAGTGACGCTCGAACTGGGTGGCAAGTCACCGGCAATCATTCACGAAGACTTTCCGATCAAGGAGGCCGCCAGTCGCATTGCTTTTGGCAAGGGGATCAATGCGGGACAGGTCTGCGTTTCGCCCGACTACATTCTCTGCCCCAGAGGCAAAGTGAATGAGTTCGCCAAGGCGTTCAGCGAAGCCATGGGCGAGAGCTATCCGCATCTTAAAGCCAATGACGATTACACGGCCATCATCACCGATCGTCAGAAGGAACGGCTGGTGCGCAACCTCGAGGACGCGTCAGCCCAGGGTGCCGATCTGCTGACGATCAATCCATCAAGTGAAGAGTTGGATGAAACCCGCAAGCTGCCGATGACGTTGGTCTTGGGTGCGACGGACGACATGCTCGTCATGCAGGAAGAGATCTTCGGTCCAATCCTGCCCGTCATCCCTTACGACACCATAGATGAAGCACTGGCCTTCGTGGCTGCTAGGCCGCGCCCCTTGGCGCTCTACTATTTCGATTGGAACAAGAGTCGGTCTGACCACGTGCTCGCGCATAGCCATTCGGGCGGTGCGTGCGTCAACGATACGATGAGCCATGTGATGTCGGACGATATTCCCTTCGGTGGGATCGGCCCGTCCGGCGTTGGGCACTATCATGGAGAAGAGGGCTTTAGGGCCTTCAGCCATGCCAAGGGCGTTGTTCGCAAGGGCCGCATCAACGCGGCTGGCATGATCGGGCCGCCTTGGGACAATGCGATGTTCAAGGGCCTGATGTCTTTCCAAGAAATGCGTTTCCGGCGTCGCAAGATCAAGGACTAGGTCATGGCTCCAGCCCAATCCGACTATGACTATGTGATCATTGGTAGCGGCTTTGGCGGCTCTGTCAGCGCGCTTCGACTGTCGGAAAAGGGCTACCGTGTTCTCGTTGTCGAGAAGGGCCGCCGGTACAAGCCGGAGGAGCTGTCCAAAGGCACTAGCAAGCCGGGTGCGTGGATTTGGGACCCTAAGCTTGGCATGCGCGGCATCATGCAGCTCACGTTCCTGCGTCATGTGGGTGTCATGTCAGGCGTGGGCGTCGGCGGAGGCTCACTCGTCTACGGCGCGACCTTACCGACCCCGAAAGACAGTTTCTTCGAGACAGGTACTTGGGCGAAGCTTGGCGATTGGAAATCTGCTCTCGCCCCACACTACGAAACGGCGCTCAAGATGCTGGGCGCACAAACCAATCCGCGACTGGCGAAGGCCGACATTGCCCTTCAAGAATTGGCGCAGAGATTTGGACGCCAGGACACATTCGAGCCAACTCGAGTGGGTATTTTTTTCGGCGACGGGGCAAAGCCTGGCCAAGAGGTCGAAGACCCCTATTTCGATGGCAAAGGGCCAAATCGAAAGGCTTGCATCCAGTGCGGCGACTGCATGACGGGGTGCCCCTACGGTGCGAAGAACTCGCTCGATCAAAATTATCTCTACCTTGCCGAAGGGCTCGGTGCGGAAGTCCTGCCAGAGACCGAGGTGACGAGCGTTTCTCCTTCTGGAGCAAGTGACGGCAGCGAGGGCTACTTTGTTGATCTCAGTCATACCGATAAACGCAGGACATTAATCCGCGCTCGCGGTGTCGTTTTCGCAGGCGGTGTCATGGGCACCGTGCCGCTATTGCTCAAACTGCGCGAAACGGGCGCTCTGCCCGAGCTTTCGGAAAAGCTTGGGCAGCACGTTCGCACCAACAATGAGTCGCTCACTTCGGTTACGGCTGTCGGCGACAATCCGGCTTTCAATGATGGGGTGGCGATTGGTTCAATCTTCCATCCGGACGAGCACAGCCATGTCGAACCCATTCGGTTGGGGCCACGCTCTGGGCTTTGGAGGCTGCTGCTCATGCCCATGGCCACGGGAAATTCGCTTGGGAGACGATTGCTGTCGCTGGCAAAGACGCTGGTTAGCGACCCAGTGAATTACGCGAGGGCCATCTTTAAGCGTCAGTTTGGTCCTAGAACCATTTGCCTACTCTTTATGCAGCATCTGGACAGCAGCTTGACATTGAAGCTTGGCCGCGCAGCCAAGCTCAAGTCACATCTGGAACCAAGCCAAACCGCTCCATCAGCCGATATTGCGCTTTCAAATGAGCTTTCGCTGGAAATGGAGAAGGTCATCGGAGGCAAAGCCAGCCGCCAGGGCTCGGAGATCCTGCTTGGTGCTCCATCCACCGCGCACGTCCTCGGCGGAGCGGTAATGGGGACAGATCCAAGCCACGGTGTGATCGACAGCGAGAACCGTGTGTTTGGTTATGACAATATGTTCGTTTGCGATGGCTCAGCCGTATCGGCAAACCCGGGCGTAAACCCATCGCTATCTATCACAGCGATCACAGAACACGCGATGAGCAAAGTTCCCCACCAGACACGCAATCTGGCGCCACCTGAGCGAGTGCTTGCCGAAACCGCATAGATCGCTCGATCACGCGACCAATTGATATTCTGGGCCATGCGCGCCAAAAGCCCGCAATGTCCTGGATGGATCATAGACGCGCGAACCTATCGGTTCAGGCCATTCTTCAGGTTCTGTCCGAGGAAGGGCTGGACGCATCTTCATGTCTTGTAGGTAGCGGGCTGACCCCGGCTGACGTCTTGAATGCCGACACCATTATCTCGGATGAGACCGAGATTGCGATCCTTGAACGAGCCCTAGAGAAACTGCCGAAGCGGGCCGGTTATGGCATTCGAGCGGGCAAGGCTCTGAGGGTGACCACATTCGGGATTTGGGGCCTCGCCATTCTCGCCAGCCCAAAGTTTCGCGACGCGTTCGACACGATCACGCGATTTTCGAAGCTGTCCTTTCTGCTTAGCAAAATCCGGCTCGGAGAACAGGGCGACAAGGCCACCATACTGGTCGACATGCACGAGCTTCCGACCTCGATTCAGCGCTATCTGTTCGAGCGGTACTATGCGGCGTCGGTCACTTTCCTAAGGGAGATGCTGCCCGACCTCGATCTATCGCAGTTCGAACTACACCTGCCTTTCGAAGACGCAGAGTATGAGCGCGAATTGTCAAAGATCACGGGCCGGGTGGTGGTGCCGGGGCAAGCTAACTTCGCTCTGGTCACCGGAACAGTATGGCTCGATCAGCCCTTGCCCAAGGCCGACCCGATTGTTCACGCTCACTTCCTTCAGCAGTGTCAGGCCTTACTCAACAAACGCCAAGAGCTGCCCGATCATGCGCAACTCATCCGGGATCATATGATCGAGGGGAATCGCTTCTCGCCACGGATCGAGGATGTCGCCGCGCAAGCCGGTTTAAGTAGTCGATCGCTCAAGCGACGGCTCAACGAGGAGGGAACCTCGTTCACCGAAATCGTACTCTCGACCAAGATGACGATTGCGAAGGAATTGCTTTCGACGGCTGGTTTGTCGGTGAGCATCACTGCTCACCGACTGGGATATTCTGAGACGGCCAGCTTCTCGCGCGCTTACTCTAGATGGTGGGGGCACAACCCCGGCCAGGCGGGCAAGCAACGAGACGCTCGGCGTCAATAGACGGTCACCCTGTGCAGCTCCCGGCGATGACCCTCATAGCCACCGGTAGCCTTATGGATGACGCTGCGATTATCCCATATCACCAGCATGTTTTCTTCCCACTTGTGGCGATAGACAAATTCTTCCTTGGTTTGCCACGCATTGAGTTCGAAGATGAGCTTGTAGCCTTCCTCGCGATCCATGCCCTCAAACCCGATGATGTAGGAAATGCCGCTGAGAAAACCGCGCCGCCCGGTCTCGGGGTGTTCGGGAGCCAAGGGGTGCGTGAACTGCATGTTGGCAGCTTCAGACGAGGGTTTGATATCCATCGAACCCATCTTCTCTTTTGTGCCGTAGGCTCCGTCGGGGGAATAACCCAGGATCGGAGAATGGATCGCCATCAACCCATCGAACCGCTCACGCATTTCGTCCGGCATCGCCTCGAAGGACATGTGCTGGTTTGAGAAGTGGGTGTCGCCGCCCTCTGGCGGAATATCGAGGCTGTAGAGCACTGTGCCTTGTGGCGGATGCTCCATGAAGCTCCAATCCGAATGCCAGTTCTCTGCGAAGATGACGTTCTTGTCTTCGGCTTCGCGTTTTACGGCAGCGGTGTATTTGCGACCGGGCAGTGGGTTGAAGAACGGGTCCTCGGCAAGCTCGCCGAACTGGGCGGAGAACGCCTCAAGTTGATCGTCATCGAGCTTCTGGTCCGGAAACGCCAGGACATGGTGTTCGAGCCATGCGGCCTTGATTTCAGCCAACTCTTCATCGGACAAGGGTTGGCTCAGATCGACCCCACGCACGCTTGCCCCGCATGACGCTCCGCTTGGTGTAACTTCGATGCCCATCAATTTCTCCCGAAACACTGTTCTGTTGGATTTGAACTAGCAACTGTTCCGCCGGAACCGAATGATGCCATGATCCAAAGAATTGACATGATGGGCCAAACGAGCTTGCAACGTACATTACGGTCCGGTCACAATATGCATTTGGCATCAGAATGCCGTTTGTCCGCCAGCGGCCCAGTTCCTGATGTCATTGACCTGACCGTTAAGTGTGCCCAAATTTTCTATTAGTAGACTTGAAGAACAAAGGCAGCGCCGTGCGCTACACAGATGTTTATCCCTCAGACCCGCTTGTGCGGAGCGATGATGTGGTCCGCCCGCGCGCTGCAGACCTCCTGAGGCTCGAGTTTTTCAAGGCCGAGCCAGCCGACATGCCTAGGGCTGCCTTTTCCGAGCACCACCTCCTGTTGAACCTCAATCCCATGCCCCACCGCGTTGAGAATTGGCGCGGCGAAGACCACCGCGATTTCATGTTCAAGCGGAATGAGATCATCCTCACACCAGCCGGAACCGATAGTGGATGGCGATGGCACGCGAAGAGCGAGGTCATTGTCATCACGCTTGATCCAGATCGCTTGAAGGTATTCGCCGAACTGGAGCTGGCGATCATTCTCGCTGAACAGCAATTGGAGAGCGTGCCGCAAACGCTCGACATGGAGCTTTGCGCGGCGGGGAAACTGATGCTCGATGCGCTCGAGCAACGGGCGGTGGGATTTGAGGTAGTCTACGAATCTCTGTGCAGGTTATTCCTCGTGCAACTGCTCCAAAAGTACGGCATCGAGAAACAGTCAGGAGTTGATTTCAGCAAGGGGTTTACACCGGCACAATACGAGCGGGTTCTGAGGCACATTGACGAGAACTATGGATCGCCCATTCCAATTGAGAGCCTTGCTGAAGTAGCGGGTTGGAGCCCCGCGCACTTCTCTCGCCTTTTCAAGTCGACGATTGGCGAAACACCGCATCGCTTCCTGATGCAGTACAGGGTCGAGCGGGCGCGGCGACAATTGGATGAAACCGAGGATCCCTTAATTGCTGTCGCCACGGCGTGCGGCTTTGCCGATCAGGCGCATCTAACGCGGTATTTCAAACAGATTGTTGGCTGCACACCGCGTCAGTATCGCAAGCGCCACTAGCAGGATTGTTCAAAAACTTCCTCTGCTGGTTCAAGAGCCAAGACCAAGCGTGAGCTAGTACGTCTCCATAGCTTCAACCCTGTGAAGTGGAGACACATCATGACTGACATCCTCAACCTCCAGAACACCGCCAACGGCTCCGATATTGTCGTTGAATCCGTTGAGTTCGCATCCGGCAAAGCGACGCTGAAGGGCCTCCTTTTCATGCCTGTGCCAAGCGAAGGAATGCTCCCAGCCCTCATCGTCACCGGAGCATGGACGACAGTCAAAGAGCAGATGCCTGGCACTTACGCTCGCGAACTCGCTAGACGCGGAATTGCCGCTCTGGTCTTCGATTTTGCGGGCTGGGGCGAAAGCAACGGCACACCGCGTTTCGTTGAAGACCCCGCCACGAAGACCGCCGACATTCACGCTGCTGTGAGCTTCCTCCAAAGCCGGCCGGACGTCGATGACAGCAAGCTCTACGGCCTCGGCGTGTGTGCGTCGTCGGGCTATATGGCGACAGCCGTTGCCGGAAATGGCGGGTTGCGGAAACTCGCGCTGGTCGCACCTTGGCTGCACGACCCAGAGATGGCCGAGGCGATCTATGGCGGGGCAGAAGCCGCCTCTGGGTTGATTGCGGTGAGCGACGAAGCGGCAAAGTCAGCCGAGCCGACGATCCTGACCGCCGCAAGCACCTCAGACGACAGCGCGCCGATGTACCAGGCTCCTTACTACACAGAGGAAGATCGTGGGCTGATCGCCGAATACGACAACAAGTTCAGCGTGCTCTCTTGGAAACCGTGGCTGACCTATGACGCCCAAGCATCAGCGGACCGCCTCACCAAACCCATTCTCATGGTTGGATCGAATGGCATGGCATTGCCCGCTGGTGCTCAAGCCTATGAAAAGCGAACCTCTGCACCTGTCGGCAAGATGTGGCTGGGCGAGGAAATCAGTCAATTCGACTTCTATGATCGCAAGGACATTGTCCTCGCCGCGTCAGACGCTGTGGCGGAGTTCTTCAATGCTTAGGCAGACGCTCGCTGCAATCGCACTTTGCTCAGCCGTCGCCTGCGCCCCACAATCAGAAGACTCACCAACGGAGGTCTCCATGACCGTTCAATCATCCGACGAAGCCGCCATTGAAACCATCGTAGAAAGTGTAGCCACATTTGCTGATCGCGCAGAGTTCGACGCGCTCGCTCGGCTCTACGCTGACGAGTTCGTGCTCGACTATTCGTCGCTCAACGATCAGTCCGCATCAACTCGGACACCCGCCGATCTGATGGCAGAATGGGCCGCCGTACTTCCCGGGTTCGATCGCACCCGTCATGCAATCAGCGATATCGAGATCGACGTATCGGGCAAAATAGCCACGGCCAAAGCAGATGTCGTTGCATCGCACTGGATCGGCGATGGGTTTTGGCAAGTCGTTGGCAGTTACGACTACGTCTTGGCGAAGCGAGAAGGTCGCTGGGCCATCACCGCGATGGCCTTCAATCTCAAGAGTGAAACCGGCTCACGCAACGTGTTCGGGCCTGCGATTGAAGCGGCGAAGACCATGGCGCTGCCCGGTTATTCGACAGCCGCAACCGGGGAGCAATCATGACGAACAACGAACGCAACAAGCAGACGGTGCGTCACTTCTTCGAGGCCATCGAGGCAGAGGATGCCGGAAGTATCGCAAACCTGTTCGCGCCCGACGGAGTTCACATCAACCCCTATCATTGCGGCATGTTTCCAGAAGGCGCGAATGGTCGCGAGGCCATCAAAGACTACTGGGAACCAACCTTTCCAAACTTCGATGGCATGGAGTTCCCGATCCACGATCTTTTTGCGATGGAGGACGACCGGGTATTCGTTCGCTACACGGGCCGCATCAAATTGAAGGACGACGCGGGTTGGTACGAGAACGAGTACTTCTCAACCTTTGCCTTCGATAAGGGTGGGAGCATCACCGAGTATGTGGAGGTCTTCAATCCTGTGGTTGCAGCTAAGGGGTTCGGGTTATTCGACAAACTGTCTGGCTAGGCCATTGAGTTGGCGAACGAGATGTCCGC
>CAZJZO010000020.1:0-16806 GCA_964550495.1 uncultured Porphyrobacter sp.
CGATCGAGGCCAGCCACATCTTCAACCTGTTGCAGGCGCGCGGCGTGATCAGCGTCCAGGAGCGCGCGAGCTATATGGGCCGGGTGCGCGATCTGGCGCGCTCCAGCTGCGAGACCTATGCCGAGCAGATGGCGCCGCAATGGGCCGAGAAGTATCCGGGTTGGAGCCTCGTCTGATGGCCGATTTCCTGCTCGAATTGCGCTGCGAAGAGATTCCGGCGCGGATGCAAAAAGGTGCACGCGCGGAACTCGAGAAACTGTTCCGTAGTGAGCTGACTGAAGCCGGTGTCGAACCCGGCGAAGTGACGGTTTGGTCAACGCCGCGCAGGCTGGCGCTGATCGCCAAGGAACTTCCGACCGCAACTGAAGCGGTTCGCGAAGAAGCGAAGGGCCCTCCGGTCGGTGCGCCAGACCAGGCGGTCGATGGGTTCTGCCGCAAGAACGGCGTGACCCGCGACCAGTTGGAAGAGCGCGACGTCAAGGGCCGCGCTACGTACTTCGCGGTGATCGAGAAGCCCGGCCAAGCAGTCAGCGAGCTGCTCGCCGCAGCGATCCCCGCTATTGTCCGCGATTTCTCGTGGCCCAAATCGATGCGTTGGGGTGCGGCGTCGATCAGCTCCGAAAGCGTCAGATGGGTGCGCCCGCTCTCGGGCATCGTCGCCTTGCTCGATGGTGAAGTGGTGCCATGCGAAGTCGATGGCATCACCAGCGGTCGTGAAACCTTGGGCCACCGGTTCCATTCCGAAGGTGCGATCGCAATCGCATCGGCCGATGAATACGCCGAGAAGCTCAGCGACGCGCATGTCATCGTCGATCACGAGGTTCGCGCCGGGATCATCCGCGAAGGCGCGCGCAAGGCAGCGCGGGCCGTGGGCCTCAGCGTCGTCGAGGACGAAGGGCTGGTGGTCGAGAACGCCGGCCTCACCGAATGGCCGGTGCCGCTGCTCGGCCGCTTCGACGAGAGCTATCTCGACGTACCGCCCGAAGTGATCCAACTCACTGCGCGGGTGAACCAGAAGTATTTCGTGTGCGAACAGCGCGAGCCCGACGGCACCGCGAAGCTCGCCAACGCCTTTATCTGCACCGCCAACATTGCCGCAGACGATCCGGCGGTGGTGGTCGACGGCAATCGCAAGGTGCTGGCCGCACGGCTGAGTGATGCGCGGTTCTTCTGGGAGCTCGATCAGAAGACTTCGCTTGAGGAGCACGCGCGAAAGCTTGAGCGGATCACCTTCCACGAGAAGCTCGGCACGGTCGCCGACAAGGTGGAGCGGGTCGCGAAGCTGGCGCGCTGGCTGTGCGAAGAGGGTATCGTCAATGGCGACCCCGACTTGGCCGAACAGGCCGCGCGGCTGTGCAAGGCCGACCTGGTCACCGAGATGGTCGGCGAGTTCCCCGAGTTGCAGGGCCTTATGGGAGGCTACTACGCGGAGAAAGAAGGCCTGCCGCGCGAAGTCTCCAACGCGATCCGCGATCACTACAAGCCGGTGGGGCAGGGTGACGAAGTGCCAACCGCGCCGGTGACGGTGTCGGTGTCGCTGGCGGATAAGCTGGATACTTTGGGCTCATTTTTCTTCGAGAACCAAATCCCGACTGGTTCAAAAGACCCCTTTGCGCTTCGACGAGCGATGCTCGCAGTAATAAGGACAGTCTTGAAGAATGAGCTCCGAGTGTCTCTCAACAGACTGTTGTCCCAACCCATCTATGAGATCAGCGATAAAAGCCTAACCGCATCAGTTTTGGGGACGAGTTATCGGACCGAGGATGAAGTTCGATTTTGGAGAAGCCTCCACAGGCTCGACACAATCGAAAACCGGGACGAATTCTTGGCGAAGATTAATGCGTCTTACGACTATGATCACACTTCAGTTATCAGAAACGACTATTCGGGCTTGACCAAGATCTATCGCACACAAACTGCGAATGCGATCGCGAAGCTGGAAAAATTCTGCGCCGATAGGGCAGAAGTCATGCTCAGAGATTCTGGTATCGGCTATGATATCTTTAACGCGGCATATCTCGGGCAGGGTGGACTATTGACGTGGGTTCGCCGCACTGAGGCGCTTGAGGCCTTCGTCAAAACTGACAACGGCGCCAACCTCCTCGCCGGATACAAGCGCGCGGCGAATATCCTCAAAAAGGAGGAGTGGGACAGCGCTGATGGCAATGACCTTTCCTACTCGCCCGAACCGGCCGAAAAGGCGCTGATCGATGCACTTGGCTCTGCGGCACCCAAGGCTGCTGCTGCCATCGAGACCGAGGATTTCGAAGCTGCCATGGAAGCGCTGGCAAGTTTGCGCGTTCCCATCGATGCGTTTTTCGACGAGGTGACCGTGAATGATGACGATCCGGCCAAACGCGAAGCCCGCCTCGCGCTGCTCGCGCGGTTCCGCGACGCGGTCCATCGGGTCGCCGATTTCAGTCGGATCGAGGGGTGAGCGGAAGGTGACACCAGACCGGCCATCATTTCGAATTTTCACGATATTTAAGAGACACTTGGAACCCAAGCCGACTTTTTCAAAGCATACGGTTCGGTGGTCCATGCGAGGAAGCGATTAAATGACAAACACTGTCTATCCCTTCGGTGGCAACGCTTCCCACGACGACGCGCGGCAGAAGGACAAGACGATTACCGGCGGGAAGGGCGCCAACCTCGCCGAAATGGCGAGCATCGGCCTGCCGGTTCCACCGGGCTTCACCATCACGACCGAAGAATGCGTGCATTACCTGCAAGAGGGCGCCGATTTCTCCGATGCCTTGCGCAGCGAGGTCGCCAAAGCTCTGGGCCACATCGAAGCGAGCGTCGGCAAGAGCTTCGGCGATGCGGGCGATCCGCTGCTGGTGTCGGTCCGTTCGGGCGCCCGTGTTTCGATGCCCGGCATGATGGACACGGTGCTCAATCTCGGGCTCAACGATGCGACCGTAGAAGGTCTCGCCAGCACCTCCGGCGATGAACGATTCGCGTGGGACAGCTATCGCCGGTTCATTCAGATGTACTCCGATGTGGTGCTCGGCATCGATCACGGCCTGTTCGAAGAGGCGCTCGAAATCCGCAAGGAAGACAACGGGTTCTACGCCGATACCGACTTGTCTGCGGACGATTGGCGATCGCTGGTCGATGAATACAAGGGCATCGTCCAGGACGAGCTCGGCAAGCCGTTTCCGCAGGATGTGACCGAGCAACTGTGGGGCGCAATCCGCGCGGTGTTCGACAGCTGGGATAGCGACCGTGCGAAGGTCTATCGCCGCCTCAATGACATTCCGGCCGACTGGGGCACCGCGGTCAACGTGCAGGCGATGGTGTTCGGCAATATGGGCGAGACCAGCGCGACCGGCGTTGCTTTCACCCGCGATCCGGCGACCGGCGAACGCGCCTATTACGGCGAGTATCTTATCAACGCGCAGGGCGAGGATGTCGTGGCCGGCATTCGCACGCCGCAATACCTCACCAAGGCGGCGCGCGAGGCGGCGGGCGCGAACCCGCTGTCGATGGAAGAGGCTCTTCCCGACGCCTACGCCGAACTCGCGCGGGTCTTCGACCTGCTCGAGAGCCATTACCGCGACATGCAGGACATCGAGTTCACGGTTGAACGCGGCAAGCTGTGGATGCTGCAAACCCGATCGGGCAAGCGCACTGCCAAGGCGGCTCTCAGGATGGCGGTTGAGATGGTTGGCGAAGGCCTGATCGAGCAGCGCGAAGCGGTGCGACGAGTCGATCCAATGGCACTCGATCAGCTGCTTCACCCGACACTCGATCCCGATGCGGAGCGCAACGTGCTGACGACCGGCCTGCCCGCATCGCCGGGCGCGGCGGCGGGCAAGATCGTGCTCGATGCCGACACCGCGGAAAACTGGTCGCAGCGCGGCGAGAAGGTCATCCTGGTCCGGGTCGAGACCAGCCCCGAAGACATTCACGGCATGCACGCAGCGCAAGGCATCCTGACTGCGCGCGGCGGCATGACGTCACATGCTGCGGTGGTTGCGCGCGGGATGGGGCGTCCATGCGTCTCCGGTGCAAGTGCCGTCTCGATCGACAGGGAAGCGCGCACGCTTCGGATCGGAGCACAGGAACTGAAAGAGGGGGACGAGATCACGCTCGACGGAGCGAACGGGCAAGTCATGCTCGGCATCGTCCCGACGATCGAACCCGAGCTGGTGGGCGACTTTGCGACGCTGATGGAATGGGCCGACGGCCTGCGGCGGATGAAAGTGCGGACCAACGCCGAAACCCCGGCCGACTGCAAGATGGCGCGGCAGTTTGGGGCGGAGGGCATCGGGCTGTGCCGGACCGAACACATGTTCTTCGATGCGGGACGGATCAGCGCCGTGCGGCAGATGATCCTCGCCGAAGACGAACGCGGACGGCGCAGCGCGCTCGAAGTGCTGCTGCCCGAACAGCGCGCAGACTTCACGGCGATTTTCGAAGTGATGACCGGGCTCCCATGCACCATCCGCTTGCTCGATCCCCCGCTGCACGAGTTCCTGCCGCACGGCGATGCGGAGTTTGCCGAATTGTCCGATGCGACCGGGCTGGGGATCGATCACCTCAAACGGCGTGCCGGCGAGTTGCACGAATTCAACCCTATGCTGGGCCATCGCGGGTGCAGGCTGGGGATCACATTCCCGGAGATCTACGAGATGCAGGCGCGGGCGATCTTCGAGGCGGCGTGCGACGTTCAGGCAACCTCCGGTGAGACGCCGTTGCCCGAAATCATGATCCCGCTGGTGGCGACGAGGCGCGAGTTGCAGATCCTGCGGGCGCTGGTGGATCGCGTCGCGGACGAGGTGTTTGCCGAGAAAGGCGCGCGGGTCGAGTATCTGGTCGGGACGATGATCGAGCTGCCGCGGGCAGCCTTGCTGGCAGGCGAGATCGCCGAGGAAGGCGAATTCTTCAGCTTCGGCACCAACGATCTGACCCAGACGACGCTGGGCGTGAGCCGCGACGATTCGGCCAGGTTCCTCGCCCCCTATGTCGACAAGGGCATCTTCCCGCGCGATCCGTTTGTCAGCCTCGATGTCGATGGGGTGGGGCAGTTGGTTGAGATGGCAGTCGAGAGCGGTCGCACCACGCGCGCCGATATCAAGCTCGGCATTTGCGGCGAACATGGCGGCGATCCGGCCAGCATTGCCTTCTGCGAGGAGGTTGGCCTCGATTACGTCAGCGCCTCGCCCTATCGCGTGCCGATCGCGAGGCTCGCGGCGGCGCAAGCAGCGCTCGACTAGTCGCGCCAGCCGGTCAGGACGAGGATTTCGAAGGTCTCGACAACCTTGCCGTCGTCCGACCGCATCCGATCGAACTGCGCTTCGGCCAGCGTCAGCCAATCGCGGTCCAGCGGCGGGACCGGGCGGGTCAGCGAACGGGTCAGGCCGTGGTCGCGCAAATCGTTCACCATTCGCAGCAGCGATGGGTAACGGACGCGGATCGGATAGGAATCGACCACCTGCCGTCTGAAGCCGGCGCGTTCGAGCAGGCCGGTGGCGGCGCGGTTGTCGACCAGCGGATGCATCCGCGCTGCCGGAGTCTCGCCATCGGCGTGAAGTACGATGTCGCGCAAAACTGGCATGCTCCCGGCTCCGGGGAAGGCGGCGATGAAAAGTCCGCCCGGCTTCAAGGTGTTGCGGCCGTGGATCAGCGCGCCGGGCAGATCGTTGACCATGCCAAGTCCGAGCAGATGCACGGTCAGATCGAATGCGGCCGGCGGTCCTGGCTGTTCCTCGTCCAGCTCGCCGAGACGCCCGACCTTGCCCGACGCCCCCTTGTTCGACAGCGCAGCTTGCAATTCGTGGCGTACCTCGCCGACGATCAGCGCATCGGCAGGCGCAAACTGCATGAAGTCGAGCCGTTCGGCGATGTCGCTCGCCATCGTATCTACGAGGTAACTGGCCGCTCCGAGCCGCTGCCGCGACCTCGCGCGAGCCCATTTGGCGGCGGACTGTCGGCGGTCGAATATCTGCGGAACTTGTGCGGCGCTCATCGCTGAACCCCTGCCGCGCTTGCCTACAGAGCGCAAGATGTGCGACCGCATGGGGAATGGGAGTGAGGTCGCAACTCGCAGAAGGGCTGAGGCCTGTGGTGGATCTGGTGTATCCTCCGCGCTGCCCACTGTGCGGCAATGCGATTGCCGCTCAAGGCGGGTTGTGCATCGAGTGCTGGCCCAAGCTCGAGACACCGGGCGAACCTTCCTGTTCGACTTGCCAGGTTCCGATGGGTGCTGGATCGGGAAAGACAGAGGCCCAATGCGCCGCATGCCAAACCGACCCGCCGCGTCATTCGGGAATCTATTCGGCCGCGATCTACAATGAGGCGTCGCGCAAACTGATCCTGCAGTTCAAGCACGGAGGAAAGATTGCGCTGGCGAAGATGCTGGGGCGCCTGATGGCAGCGCGACTGCCGGAACCCAATGGCGATCGAGCGCCGCTGTTGGTCCCGGTTCCTTTGCACCGGTTGCGGCTGTGGCAGCGCGGATTCAACCAGGCTGCGCTGTTAGCGCGCGAAGTGGCGAATAATGGCAAGGGAATTGTGCTGGTCGATGGCTTGATACGTCGCAAGCGGACTCGCAGCCTTGGTGGGCTTGGTCGAGCGGATCGCGAGAAAGCTCTAAGCGGAGCGATTGCGATGCGACCGTCGCGCCGTGCCATCATTGCCGATCGCGACATTGTGCTGGTCGACGACGTATTCACCAGCGGCGCAACAAGCGAAGCATGCGTGGATGCGCTGCTGGACGGCGGAGCGCGCTCGGTGCGGGTCTTGTGCTTTGCAAGGGTTGTGGGAGGAGCAGGACGCCAAGCAGAACCGGACTGATCCAGAAACGCGAAACGCCCGAGGCCGTTAAGACCCCGGGCGCCACGTGACGAAATGGTGTGGTACCGCTCTAAAAAGAGCTCAGATGACGACCCCCTAACTTCGTCATCAGGAACCTATCCCTCATCGTTCAATCGGACCTTCCAACACCCCGCTGTTGGCTTGATCCAACCACCCCCTGAACCTGGCACTATGCTGCGCCGCTGTTCGGTGGACGAACTCGCGAAAGCTCGTGGCGGGGGTTGTTCCAAACGCGTCGGCTTTCGTGAAGGTGAATCCGATTGCGAGATAGATTTTGAGGTGCATCTGTGGTTATCGTGCAACAAACAGTCGCATCTGACACTCCGTTCGTCGATCCGATTATAGTTACCTAATCATTTTGGGAGCGAATCGTTGTCCGAGATCAAATTGTCTCGCGAAGAACTTGAGCACGGATCGCACTTCGCACCGAAGTTTGATTCGCAAGGATTGCTGGCTTCGGTCGTGGTCGATTCGGCCTCCGGTGAGGTTTTGGTCGTGGCATTCATGAATCAGGAAGCGATCGACCTGACTTTGGCGAGCGGAAAGGTTCATTTCTGGTCGCGATCGCGCGGTCGGATCTGGATGAAGGGAGAGACGTCGGGTCACGTTCTCGCGGTCGAAGAGATTTTAATCGATTGCGATCAGGATGCCATCGTTGTGAAAGCGAGGCCCGCCGGGCCGACTTGCCATACCGGGGCACGCAGCTGTTTCTACCGGAATGTCGTGGTTGATCAGGATGGTGCACCCGCTCTCGTAAAGGTCAACACTTGACGCTCACGTAAAGGTAAGGTAGATGAACGGGCATGGCTACAGCTCCTGCTCAAAAAGACGATTCGCTCACTCCGGAAGCGGAAGGCCGCCACAATGGCGCTCACCTAGACCGGCCAGACAAGCATGATCGCGAACAGTATTCGATCTCGGATCTGACGACCGAGTTCGGCTGCACCGCGCGCGCCTTGCGGTTCTACGAAGACGAAGGATTGATCAGCCCGGCACGCGTCGGGCTGACCCGCGTGTATTCGAAGCGCGACAGGGCTCGGCTCGCATGGATCATGCGAGCCAAGAATGTCGGCTTCAGCCTCACCGAAATTCGCGAGATGATCGATCTCTACGACCTTGATGACGGCCGCGTCGAACAGCGCCGCGTCACGGTCGAGAAGTGCAAGGCGCATATCGCCAAGCTCAAGGCGCAGCGCGCCGATATCGACTCATCGATAAAGGAACTGACCGAATTTGTCGGCGAGATCGAGAAGCTCGATCTCGGCTGACTTTGCCGACCCAACCAACACGCCAGAACAACCGCTCACATAAGGGATCAAGTGATGCCGACCTATACCGCCCCGACGCGCGATACACGTTTTGTCATCAACGAAATGCTCGACCTTGCCAGCTATGGCAACCTGCCGGGCTTCGAAAACGCCACACCCGACATGATCGATGCTGTGATCGGCGAAGCAGGGAAGTTCTGTTCGGAAGTCCTCGCGCCGCTCAACCAGATCGGCGACGAGCAAGGTTGCACGCGCCACGAAGATGGCTCGGTCACCACCCCGGACGGCTTCAAGGAAGCCTATGAACAGCTGGTCGAGGCTGGCTGGACCACGCTGACCGGCGCCGAGGAATTCGGCGGGCAGGGCCTGCCGCATGTGATGGGCTTTGCGTTCGAGGAGTATATCGGAACCGCCAACCAGGCCTTCGCGATGTATCCTGGCCTCACCGGCGGAGCCGCCGCAGCGCTCCAGGCAGCGGGCAGCGATGAGCAGAAGGCCACGTATCTGCCGAAAATGATCTCGGGCGAATGGTCCGGCACCATGAACCTGACCGAGCCGCATTGCGGCACCGATCTCGGCATGATCCGCACCAAGGCCGAACCGCAGGCCGATGGATCGTACGCGATCACCGGCACCAAGATCTTCATCTCGGCCGGCGAGCACGATCTCACCAGCAACATCATTCACCTGGTCCTCGCCAAGACTCCGGGCGCACCGGACAGCTCGAAGGGCATCTCGCTGTTCGTCGTGCCGAAGTTCATTCTCGACGAGAACGGCGAACCGGGCGAGCGCAACGGCGTGAGCTGCGGTTCGATCGAGAAGAAGATGGGCATCCACGGCAATGCGACCTGCGTGCTCAATTACGACGAAGCCAAGGGCTGGATGGTCGGCGAAGAGAACAAGGGCCTCGCCGCCATGTTCGTGATGATGAACGCTGCGCGTCTTGGCGTTGGACTCCAGGGTCTGGCGCAAGCCGAGGTCGCCTATCAAAATGCGGTGACCTACGCGCTCGACCGACGGCAGGGCCGCGCACTGACCGGTCCGGCGGAACCTGAGCAGAAAGCCGATCCGATCTTCGTCCACCCGGACGTGCGCCGCATGCTGATGGATGCCAAGGTCTTCAATGAGGGCATGCGGGCGCTGTGCCTGTGGGGCGCACTACAGGTGGATCTTTCGCACAAGGCGCAGACCGAAGAAGAGCGGCAGCTTGCCGACGACCTGATCGGTTTGATGACCCCGGTGATCAAAGGTTACGGCACCGACAAGGGCTACGACATCGCTAACAACATGCAGCAGGTCTATGGCGGGCACGGCTACGTCAAGGAATGGGGCATGGAGCAGTTCGTGCGCGATAGCCGGATTGCGATGATCTACGAAGGCACAAACGGTGTGCAGGCGATGGATCTGTGCGGACGCAAGCTCGCCTCGAAAGGTGGTCGTGCGGTTCAGGCGTTCTTCGCAGCGATCGATGAAGAGATCGCCTCTGCCAAGGAGATCGAAGGTCTCGCCGACATGGCCGAACGCCTCGAAAAGGCGCTGGGTGAGCAGAAGGCCGCGACCATGTGGTTCATGCAGAATGCGATGCAGAATCCGAACCATCTTGGCGCCGGCGCGCACCACTACATGCACATCATGGGGATCGTCACGCTCGGCTTCATGTGGTTGAAAATGGCCAAGGTCGCCAAGAGTGCGCTTGAAGGGTCGCCCAGCGATGCAGCCTTCTACGAGGCCAAGCTGATTTCGGCTGCCTATTATTCGGAGCGGTATCTGCCCGACGCGGGCGCGCTGCGCCGCAAGCTCGAGGCAGGTAGCGAGAACATGATGAAGCTGCCGGAAGAGGCCTTCGCCACCGCAGCCTAAGCTTACACGAAATCGTCACCGAAAGGGCTCGGTCCGGAAGGATCGGGCCCTTTTTTGGTGTTCGCTCTATGCTGCGCCGATCTTGGCAGCGACCTCCTCGATCGAGCCGGTCACCAGCAAAGGCGATCCTCCGACCATGCCGACATTGGTCTGGCCATTCTCCCCTGTGCGCAACCATGCGATGTTCTGGGCAACGACCATGTAATCGCCGCCGCGTGATTCGAGATGTACGAACTTCATTGCGGTTCCTCCTCGTAGTTCGAGGTATGGATCCGTATGCTCAATATCCGATTAAGCCGCCCGGTTCGGTCTCAGGACTCTTGGCCTAGTCTGCGCCTTTCTCGGCTTCGGCGTAGACTGTTTCCCAATCGGCAAGATTGTCTTTCGCGTCCTGCACGAAGTGGCTGCGCTTGATGTATTTCATCGTCGCGTTGGCGAGCCACGAGCCCGGCGCCTTTAGCGGTCGCGCAATCTGGCACAACAGGACGATCCGCGTTTCGTCGGTCTGGTTCTGAACTTCGTGCTCGTAGGTGTCGTCGAACACCATCCATTCGCCCTCTTTCCAGGTCAGGCGCTGATCGTCGATCCGCATCCAGCATTTCTCGCGCTGCTCGGGAACGACGAGGCCGAGATGTGCAGTGATGAAGGCTTTCGTCACGCCGCGATGAGGGATGATCACCGCTCCTGGCGCCAGGATCGAGAAAAACGCTGAATTCAGACCGCTAATCTGGTTGAGCAAAGCAGCGGTTCGGGGGGCACGCGCAATGTTCTCTTCTATGCGATTGCCGTAGCCGACCAGAAAGAAGCTGCGCCAGGAATTGTCCTGCATGATGCGTCGGTGGTCAGGCGAAACTTCACGCAGGGGCGGGATCGCATCACGGTGCTCGAAGATCGCCAGTGCTTCCTCCCGGATCGCCTCCCAGTTCCGGGCGAGCGTGGCGCTCCAGCCGAACTGCGCCGGATCCAGCACCGCATCGTTGGAAATCTGCGAGCTACCGGCGATTACGCTGTTCATTTTATGGCGCTGCTTCTTGGCGAAGCGATAATGTAGCGGCCGGCTGCGGTCATTCGACAGCAGCCCGAACGCATTGGACCAGCCCATGCTGTTTGTCTCCCTACCGATCGCGCCCCGGCTCAAAAGACGATAATACGATATATGACAGGATGCTTGTTGAAACGCGACGGATCACGGCCGATGCGATGATCTGCTCACAGCAATCGACAAATGCCGTTTGCCGCAGCGCCATCTGCGACGGCACGTGGAACGGGAGCCCAAGGCGCGGAAATGTCCTTCCGCTCGCCTGTCCTATTCGACCGGCAAGAACTCGGGAACCGAGAGATACCGTTCACCGGTGTCGTAGTTGAAGCCGAGAACCCTCGAATTCGCGTCCAGTTCGGGCAGCTTCTTGGCGATGGCGGCCAGTGTCGCGCCGGACGAGATGCCGATCAGCAAGCCTTCTTCGCGAGCTGCACGACGGGCCATTTCCTTCGCGTCATCGGCATCGACCTGCACCGCTCCATCGATCGAGTCGGTGTGCAAGTTACCCGGGATGAAGCCCGCGCCGATGCCCTGGATCGGGTGCGGTCCGGGCTGGCCGCCATTGATGACCGGTGAGAGTTCGGGCTCGACACCATAGGCCTTGAAGCCCGACCAGACCTTCTTGATCTCCTCTGC
The DNA here is from genome assembly GCA_964550495.1 of uncultured Porphyrobacter sp. GTDB lineage: Bacteria > Pseudomonadota > Alphaproteobacteria > Sphingomonadales > Sphingomonadaceae > Erythrobacter. The sequence continues at coordinate 11,626 of CAZJZO010000020.1, forward strand.
GCATCCGGTGAGATGGCCACCGGTCCCCACTCCGGTGATCATGACGTCGATCGGGGTATCGGCGAAGTCGGCGAGGATTTCCTTGGCGGTGGTGCGTGCATGAACAGACACATTGGCAGGGTTGTCGAACTGGCTCGGCATCCACGCGCCGTCGGTCGTCTCGACGATTTCGGTTGCGCGTTCGATGGCGCCCTTCATCCCTTTTTCCTTGGGTGTGAGATCGAAAGTCGCGCCATAGGCCAGCATCAAGCGGCGGCGCTCGATCGACATGCTCTCGGGCATGACCAGCACCAGCTTGTAGCCTTTGACCGCAGCGACCATTGCAAGGCCGATCCCGGTGTTGCCGCTGGTCGGTTCGACGATTGTGCCTCCAGGGGCGAGCTTGCCGGAGCTTTCGGCATCCTCGACCATCGCCAGCGCGATCCGATCCTTGATCGAACCGCCCGGATTCGATCGTTCCGACTTGAGCCACACTTCATGGTCCGGGAACAGCCGCGACAGCCGGATGTGCGGCGTGTTGCCGATCGTTTCGAGGATATTGGCAGCTTTCATGTCAGGCCTCCTGGGGATTCGGGCTTTTTGATGTTTGTGAGTCTTCTAGCAGGTTGTCCGGCGGATCGAAGGTCTTCGTTGTCCGCAGTACAGGGAATATTCGGCTCCAAAGCGCAACGGTTACAAGTGCACCCGCTCCGCCTGCGACAATCGCTGCCACCGGACCCATCACGTAGGCCAGGCTTCCCGAGAACGCGTCGCCGCCCTCGTTCGACGCGCTGATGGTCATCATGCTGACCGATGAAACGCGCCCGCGCTTGTCATCGGGCGTATGCAGCTGGATCAGCGACTGTCGGACATAGACGCTGAACATGTCGGCCGCGCCGATTATGAACAGCATGACGAGGCTCAAAGGCAGGCTGGTAGACAGGCCGAAAACGATGGTCGCCAACCCGAAGACTGCAACCGCCCCGAGCATTTTCGGACCGACATTGGTCTTGAGCGGGCGGATGGAGAAATACAGCGCAGAAACGACTGCCCCTGCCGGGGTTGCGGAGGCCAGCATTGCCAGACCGGTCTCGTCGGTTTGCAGAATGTCGCGCGCAAACACCGGAATCAGCGCGTTGGCTCCGGCGAGGAACACCGCAAACAGATCGAGCGTGATTGCGCCGAGAACCATCCGGTTGTGCACGACATAGCGCAGACCGTCGACGATCGCGCCGATCGGTCGCTGGTCCTTGCGCATGGCTGGCTGAGGCACTTTGCCGACCAGGGTCAGAGCCATGGTCGCGAGAGCGAACAGCCCAGCGGCAACTGCATAGGGCAAGGCGGGCTCGATCGCGTAGAGCACGGCGCCGATAGCAGGACCGACCAGCATGCCGACTTGCCAGGAGATCGACGACAGCGCGATCGCGGTCGGCAAGATGGTCTTGGGCACGAGGTTGGGGGACAGGGCGGAAAGCGCGGGCCCGGCGAACCCTCGGGCGATGCCCAGCACGATCGAAATGGCGAACAGGATCGGAAGCGTGACGCCATCGTTCCAGCTGAACCATGCCAACGCCGCTGCACAGGCGAGTTGGGCCAGGATCGTCAATTGCCCGATCCGCCGGCGATCGAACCGGTCGGCGGCAAGTCCGGAGAAAGGGGTGAGAATGAACAGTGGCAGGAATTGGAGCAGGCCGATAATTGCCAATTGACCGGCGCCTTCGGCGACATTCATGCCGCTGTCGCGCGCCAGATTGTAGGCTTGCCACTGGATCACGAGCATCATCGCATATTGCGCGAGCGTCATGGTAAGCCGCGACAGCCAATAGGCGCGAAAGTTGTGAACCTGGAAGGGGTGTGTGGGCGCGGCGTCTGTCACGCCATGGCCATGGCAGGCGCATTGCACGCTGCCAAGACAGTGAAGTTTTCTTGCTGGTTAGACGAGCTTTCGCCCGCTTCGACGATTAGCGGCTGCGACGCAGACGCGGATTGGGCTGAAGCGTGTCGATGATCGATACGAAGTCATCCAGCCTAATGATCCGTTCGAACTGGAAACCGGCGCGATTGTCGCGCGTCCAGATCACATAGGCTTCAATCCGGCCCACTATCGGCAGGCGAATGATCACTCGGTCGCCGCGATTGAGGTTCTCGCCGTCGTCGACCATGAAACCGTGCGCCGACAGGTTCGAGACGTGCAGGTTCATGTCTCCGTGCACGTAATGCTCGGCGATAACCGGAAAATCGACCGGGTGACGCGCCGCGCGGCGCATGTCAGTTACACTCAGATTAGCTCCGGCAGACACAGTCTCCGACCCTCCTATTATTACCGAGTACAATGCCTAATGCTCCCGAAAGGCTGACATTTGGTAAAGCGCGTGGGACAGTTTGATTGCAGTTGGAGGGGCGCAGGCTTGAATACGGCGCTCGGGTGTTACCGCCGGAGAAAGGATACGCGTTAGCCAGGTGCGGATCTCAACGCGTGATGATGGCGTGCTTCTTCTTGCCGAGGCTCAACTTCACCGATCCACCTTCACTTGGTGAAACCACAAAGCCGGGATCCGAAACGCTCTCGCCATCGATCTTGACCGCGCCTTCGGTGAGCTTGCGCTTGGCTTCCCCGTTTGAAGCGGTGAATCCGAGTTCGGTCAGGACAGCTCCTATCCGCAGCCCGTCGCCGCCCACCGCCAGAGTTGGGAGATCGGCCCCCGCACCACCACCGACGAAAGTATCGCGCGCGGTAAGCTCGGCCGTCTTCGCCGCCTCTTCTCCGCGAACGAGCTTGGTCACTTCATTCGCGAGTATGACCTTTGCGTCATTGATCTCGGCGCCATCCAAGGCTTCCAGCCGGGCGATCTCATCCAGCGGCAAATCGGTGAACAGCCGGAGAAATTTGCCGACGTCGCGATCGTCCGTGTTGCGCCAGTATTGCCAGAAATCATAGGCAGGTAGCGCATCTTCATTGAGCCAGATCGCGCCGTCGACCGATTTCCCCATTTTCGCACCGTCGGCGCGGGTGATCAGCGGGGCGGTAACGCCATAGACTTCGCGCGCATCGATCCGCCGGTTGAGCTCGATACCGTTGACGATATTGCCCCACTGGTCGCTTCCGCCGAGCTGCAAACGGCAATCGTAGTCCCTCGCAAGCACGAGAAAGTCGTAAGCCTGCATGATCATGTAGTTGAATTCGAGAAAACTGAGCGGCTGCTCGCGATCCAGACGGAGTTTGACCGAATCGAATGTCAGCATGCGATTGATGGTGAAGTGCGGGCCCACGTCGCGCAGCAACTCGATATAGCCCAGTTTGCTGAGCCAATCGTCATTGTTGATCAGCAGCGCACCGGTTGAGCTGTCGTCGAACTCAAGAATACGCTCGAAGCTGCCCTTGATCCCCGCGATATTGGCGGCAAGCCGCTCTTCGGTCAGCAATTGCCGGGTTTCGTCCTTCCCCGATGGATCGCCGACCTTGGCCGTGCCTCCGCCCATGATCACGATCGGCCGATGCCCGGCCTGCTGCAGACGCCGCAGCAGCATGATCGAGGCAAGGTTGCCGATATGCAGGGACGGAGCAGTCGGATCGAAGCCGACATAGCCGGTCACAACCTGCTTGGCGGCGAGGCTATCGAGGGCACCGGCATCGGTGATCTGGTGCACATGGCCACGCTCTTCGAGCAGGCGCAGGAGATCGGAGGAAAAAGCGTCAGACATGGGCCCGGCGCTTAACAGCGGTAACAACCGGGGGGAAGTGGCTTGCGACGCTTGTTGCACTTCGCGATAGCGGACGGATGCAGCCCCTCATGCTTCACCAATCCTGCGATCTCGGTCCGATAAGGGCGATCACCGCTGCAATCAAAGCAACGCCGAACGGATTCGATGCCGAGTTTCGCCTCGATGGACGGATACGAGCGATCCGCTTGCCACCGCCTGGGCCGTCGGTTCGGACGGACGAATTGTGGAAGACTTCTTGCCTCGAGATATTCTGGCAGCCGATCGGAGAGACGTCCTACCGCGAGTTCAACCTGTCTCCTTCGGGACGCTGGGCGGCCTATGATTTCGATAGCTATCGCGAAGGCATGCGTGAGGCGCCAATCGATGCGATCGCGCTGTCGTGCTCGCACAACGACAACGAACTGATCCTGAAGGCGAGCATTGCAGCTGAACTGGCATCACCCGCTCAAGTCGCGCTTAACGGCATAGTCGAACATTCGGACGCTTCGCTGCAATATTGGGCGCTTGCCTTTGGACCCGGCAAACCGGACTTCCACTCGGAAGCATGCCGACAGCTGATAGTCGAGCGCTAGGCTTCGGCAGTTGGGGTGCCGAACGGACGATTGAGCTGGACGATCTTCCAGTTGAGCAGAAAGGCGAAGCTGACCCAGGCGAAATACGGAAGGTTGAGCCACCCGGCGAGCTCGGAGTAGCGAGGCAGCACGAGGCAAAGCGCCAGGACCGACAGCCACAGAAACACGTTTTCGATCAGCGCCCAATCGGGCCGCCTGGCCTTGAAGAACAGAGGCGACCAGGCAAGATGCAGCACGAAATTGACTGCGAAAAAAGCAAGGATAAGCGTTCGGTCATAGGTGTACGAAGCCGCGGTGTAGGCAAGATACAGGCTCCACGCAGAAAGACCGAGGATTACTGTCCATGCCGGTCCGAACAGCCAATCGGGCGGCTGCCAACTTGGCTTCTTCAGATCATGATACCATGGCCCGATTTCAGTCAGGAAACCTCCCGCCCCGCCAAGGATGATGGCCCAGCCTGCGGCAAGGAGAACGATGGTCCAGTCCATGCACAGCGTTATAGCTGCGAACCTCGCGAATACCATTGCCTTTGCCGCACGCCTGCTTCAACTCGCAGGACATGAAGTTTGGAATTGATCGTCTGCTAGCCGACCCGGAATTGCTGGGTTCGCTCAAGGGAAAACGCGTGGCGTTGGTGGCGCATCCAGCCAGCGTCACCGAAGATCTGACTCACAGCCTCGATGCTTTGATCCGGGCTGGTGTGAACGTCACAAGCGCCTTTGGCCCCCAGCACGGACTGAAAGGCGACAAACAGGACAACATGGTCGAGACGCAAGACGAGCTCGATCCACAATACAACATCCCGATTTTTTCGCTGTATGGCGAAGTGCGGCGACCGACCGGGCAGATGATGTCGAGCGCCGATGTCTTCCTGTTCGACCTGCAGGATCTCGGCTGCCGCATCTAC
>CAZJZO010000020.1:16906-36452 GCA_964550495.1 uncultured Porphyrobacter sp.
GTCGAGCGCCGATGTCTTCCTGTTCGACCTGCAGGATCTCGGCTGCCGCATCTACACCTTCGTGACAACGCTGCTCTATTTGCTCGAAGAATCGGCAAGGGCTGGCAAGGCGGTGTGGGTTCTCGATCGACCTAACCCGGCTGGCCGACCCGTCGAAGGGACCATGCTGCGGCCCGGGCAGGAGAGCTTCGTCGGCGCGGCCCCGATGCCGATGCGCCACGGTTTGACGCTCGGTGAAATGGGGTACTGGTTCATCGCGCATTTCGATCTCGATCTCGACTATCGCGTCGTCGCGATGGAGGGATGGGATCCCAATGGGCAAGGGCATGGTTGGCCGACCTCGCGGGTCTGGATCAACCCCAGTCCGAATGCCGCCAGCGTCAATATGGCGCGCTGCTATGCGGGCACGGTCATGATCGAAGGTGCGACCGTGTCCGAAGGACGCGGCACCACCCGGCCACTCGAAGTGCTGTTCGGCGCACCGGACATCGATGCCAAGGCCGTGCTCGCGGAGATGCGGCGCTTCGCCCCCGAATGGATGCATGGAGCCACTATTCGTGAATGCTGGTTCGAACCGACATTTCACAAACACGCCGGAACTCTGTGCAATGCATTGATGATCCATGCGGAAGGTCCACGTTACGATCACGACGCGTTTCGGCCGTGGCGGTTGCAGGCGTTGGCATTCAAGGCGATCCGACGGCTCTATCCCAGCTACGATTTGTGGCGCGATTTCCCTTACGAGTACGAGCTTGATCGACTGGCCATCGATGTCATCAACGGCGGTCCATCGTTACGCGAATGGGTCGATGACGGTTCAGCAACCGCGCATGATCTCGATAACCTCGCTACGCATGACGAGGCCGCCTGGATCAGCTCGGTAAAACCCTATCTGCTCTATTGAACTGGGGGCTGTTCGCGCTTCTCAGAAATAGGTGGCCGCAAAGAATGCGAGCGCCGCCAACGCAGCAATCAGGACGATCAACAGGATGACATTGCCGACAGTCTGGTTCGGCGGCTCTTCCTCATATTCGTCATCGAAATACTCGTCATCGGAGTATTCTTCGGTGTTCTCTTCCTGATCCGGCACGCTTTCGTCGATGGTATCAGACGGTGGCTCCTGATCGATGTCTTCGAACAGCGGATGAGGTGCGGGATCTGGCGACGCAGGCGGCGGCTCGCTCGGCTCGGGCGGCGGACGATACAGCTCGTTGAGCTCTGCTGCGGGAATGACGACCGTCTTGTCCGCGCTTTCCGGCCATGGGTCGGTATCGCCCTTACCGCTGACGATCTTCTCAACCCGCATCATTACCTCTTCGGTCGAACGCAGGCGGTGATCGGGATGGGTGGCGAGCATGTCCGACAGCAGACCGCGCAACTTCGGATCGACCGACGAAAGATCGATCGGCTCGTGGCGTTTGCGGATCGCAGCGCCCGGCGTGTGCCCCATGTCGATCTCCTTGCCGTTGGAGAGGCCGAGCATGACCAGCGCCAGGCTGTAAATGTCGGTCCAGGGGCCGATATCATATTCGGGTTCGCCGAGCTGTTCGGGCGCCACGAAGTTCAGTTTGCCAGCAAAACCGGTGCCGACGATCGTTTCCCCCTGCAGCGTGTCTTTGACGATCCCGAAATCGATGATCTTCGGGCGGTCTATATCCCCGTCTTCGAGCAGGATATTGTCCGGAGCGAGATCGCGATGGATCACCCCGGCCTTGTGCGCGGCGCGCAGGCCGATGCAAATCTCCGTCAGCAGTGTGAGCAGCTCTTCCGTGTTGAAACGCTCACCGTTCTTGATCAGCTTTTCGAGGCTCGGCCCATCGATAAACTCGGTGACGACAAAACTCAGGTCGAGTTCGGGGTCATGCGCGAAAGTGCGATAGGATACGATCCGGGGGTTCGTCAGCCGCACCATGGCGCGGACTTCCTTGCCGAACATTTCGCGCACAAGCTCGTCATGCACCTGCTCGGAACGGATCATTTTGATCGCAACCCGATCCTCTTCGATGAAAGTGTTGGACGCGAGATAGACCTTGCCCATGCCGCCTTCGCCAATCGCGCGCTCGATCCGGTAATTGTTGTTGAGGATTGTTCCGGGCGCCAGGCGGCCCGACGGAGCGCGCGTCCCTTCGCCGCTTTCTCCCATCGTCCAAATCCCCCAGTTCAAGATTCCCGTCGTGTTTCACCACGATAACCGCGAACCTGGCGATTGGCCATCGCCCGTTCATGACAGTGCCGCAATCCTCGCGGCGCGCGTATGGCGAAGATGGAGGTGGGACCATGGGATTGATGACAGCGGCAGCATTGGTGATGGCTTCAAGCGGTGCAGCCGCGCTGTGCCTGCCGGCGGATCAGACATCGGATTACGAGAACATCCTCAAGACCAATCGGGAGGTTCGCGAAGCTTTCAAAGCGGGGGATATCGATCGGATCGCGCTGTTCCACCACGACAATGTCATCAAATCGCTCGGTCCGGGGCGCTATTTCGAAGGGAAGGCAGCGCTGAAGGCCGACTTGGACAACACGATGTCGAGCGTCGATCTCGAATTCGGCGACGGTCCCGAGAATGTTCGCGAGTCCCTGACGATCTGCGGCGACACCGCGATATCGATCACCCGTTTCTCAATCGGTTGGAAGCCCAAGGATGGCAGTGAAGGCGGCATCGCAAAGGGCAGGGCGATGATTGTGCTGGTCCGTTCGGACACCGCACCGCATGGCTGGGTAACACTGCGCGAAGTGATCCAGCCTTTGCCCTGATGGCTGAGTGTTATCGTTACTCTTCGGATTTCTCCGCCGGTATCAGCGGAGATCCATCCATCTCTAGCGGGAGCTGGCGAATATCGTCGGGATCGCCCTTCATAACCATGACCGAGCAGCCACCCTGCCTACGATCGACCGCGTAGATCAGCAGCGGCTTGTCGGGTGAGGCAGGCTCGCGCTTGAGCAGCGGAGACTTGCCCAGCAACTGACGCACTTTGGAGATCCTGTCCCGGCAATCCTCATCCGACAGGGTCGGCATCCTGATGCTTCGAAGACGATCAATAACAACTCGTTGCTGCGCGTCCTTGAGAGACTTCCAAGGTTTTGCCGGCTCCGAATAGGCCGGATTGTCGAGCGGTAATGCGAGCGGAGCCTCGTCGGCGGATGCGCTTGTCGCGGCGAATAGTGCGACCACGGGCAACAGGAAAAGACGCATGGAACCTCCTCTCATCCGGGCGAATAATACCAAACCGACTTGCGGATTTCCAGCGCGATAACGAGGCTCGATATCCTAGGCAGAGGCAACGATGTAGTCTTGTTCTTCAGGACTCCAGATAAAAGCACTGCCGATCGCGCTGTCGATCAGATGAATCCAGCGATCGTCAGCGTTCAGGACTTTGCCGATCGCGATGTAAAGTGGCTCGTCGCCCCGTTCCTCATCGTCCGCGACTGCTTCGTCGGTGCCCCTGATCCGCCATCCGCTGTCTTCGTACTTGTCACCGTCCTGAGCCATATCTGGCTCCTCGCGGTAGAGGTAGTCGACGTGGCTGCGCCCTTCCAGGACGCAAGCGTCGACGAAGCATCGCTCCCAGTATTCCCTCACCCACGGAGTTGCGGGTCGAGGATTGTCGTTGTGAAAAGTGGTCGAAATTGCGTGGCTCAGTGGGATACGCACCGGGTCGCCGAGCGCAATCTTGTCGAGCCCGGCAGGCTCGTTGTCGAGCGTGCCGATCACGTCTCCGTCTTCGATCCGATCGATCAGCACCCACATGCGCTCGGTTTCGTATTCGCCTTGGCATCCCGGTTGGTGGAACGTCGCCTTGATTCCATCGCGGGACTTTAGCGCCGCGATCTCGTCGGGATGCGGCATGAAGAAAGTGTAGGGCGCTTCGGCAGCGATGGGTCGCGGGTCGAGGAGCTCGATCCCTTCGGGAAGCTCAATCCGGCTCAATGCCCCTGTTTCCGGCTCAGCTCGCGCATGGCGTCATCAAGGCCGTCGAGCGTCAGCGGATACATCCGATCATTGACCAACTGCTTGAGCATCTTGGTCGATTGCGAATAGCCCCACTGCTTTTCCGGGACGGGATTGAGCCACACGGTTGCGGGGTAGGTATTGGTCACGCGGTCCATCCAGACGCTACCAGCTTCTTCGTTCATATGCTCGACCGAACCGCCGGCATGTGTGATCTCGTACGGGCTCATCGCCGCGTCGCCGACGAAGATCACCTTGTAGTCGTGGCCGTATTTGTGAAGCACATCCCAGGTCTTGGTGCGTTCCTGCCAGCGGCGGCGATTGTCCTTCCACACGCCTTCGTAAAGGCAGTTGTGGAAGTAGAAGAATTCGAGGTTCTTGAACTCGGCCGTGGCGGCGCTGAACAGCTCTTCCACGAGCTTGATGAAGGGGTCCATCGATCCGCCCACATCCAGGAACAGCAGCAACTTCACCGCATTATGCCGCTCGGGCCGCATGTGGATGTCGAGCCAGCCCTGCTTTGCCGTGCCGTCGATGGTCGCATCGAGATCGAGCTCGTCAGCCGCGCCCTCGCGCGCAAACCGGCGCAGGCGGCGCAGTGCCATCTTGATGTTGCGGGTGCCCAGCTCTTTGGTGTTGTCGAGGTTCTTGAACTCGCGCTTTTCCCACACCTTGATAGCGCGCTTGTGCTTGCTTTCGCCGCCGATCCGCACACCTTCGGGGTTGAAGCCGGAATTGCCGAACGGCGAAGTGCCGCCGGTGCCGATCCACTTGTTGCCGCCTTCGTGACGCTTTTCCTGCTCCTCGAGCCGCTCCTTCAGCGTCTCCATGATCTCGTCCCAGTCGCCGAGCTTTTCGATTTCGGCCATTTCCTCTTCGCTGAGGAACTTCTCGGCGACCGCCTTCAGCCAGTCTTCGGGAATGTCGACCGGGTTCTGGCCGTAGTCGGACATGATCCCCTTGAAGACCTTGTGGAACACCTGGTCGAACCGGTCGAGCAGACCTTCATCCTTCACGAAGGTCGCGCGGGAAAGATAATAGAATGCCTCGGGTGACTGCTCGATCACGTCCTTGTCGAGCGCCTCCAGCAGCGTGAGGTGTTCTTTGAAACTAGCCGGGATCCCGGCTTCGCGCAGCTCATCGACGAAATTGAAAAACATGACCGACCGTCTAGCGCCGCCAAGGCGAGCACACCAGTCCCATAAGTGAGCAATGAACGCGCCGAACTTAAGTCTTCGCTAACCATCTCTGCTTACTGCCCGGTGCCACAAGATAGGGGCCGCGAATGAAACCGATTGCGATCGACACCAGCAGCGCAACAGCACTCGACAAAATTCCCGAAAGTTGCGGTGCGGTGACCGTAGGCTGCACCGATGTGGCCGGTGTTGTGGAAGCGGTAATCGAGTCATCGGAAAGACTGCGCGAAGAGCACGAAGCGCTGCGCGATACAGTGAGCGCGCTCGAGGCCGATCAGGTCAAAGTTTCCGAAGCCAGCGACGAAGCGAGGCTACTGTCGGAACGGGCGATCGAGCGCCTCGGCGAGGGCACGTCACTGATCCAGTCGTCGCTGGCGCAGATCAATTCCCTGTTGGGGCTGGTCGATACGCTGGGGCAGCACGTCACCAGTTTCTCGGCAGCGATCGAGCAAGTGCGGCGCAGCGCGCAGGATATCGACAACATTGCCGAAACCACCAACATCCTCGCATTGAACGCGACGATCGAAGCCATGCGCGCCGGCGAGGCGGGGCGAACCTTCGCCGTGGTTGCCAGCGAGGTGAAAAGCCTCGCCAACGACACGCGCAAGGCCACCGAAGAGATCACCCAGCCCGTGGAGGCGCGCAGCGACGAAGCCGGCACGGTCATCGAACGGATCGAGGCCGGGGCTCTTGCCAGCGGTGACGCAAAGGCATCGGTTGCGCAGATCGAGAACACGATCACCAGTGTCGGCGAGTTGGTTGAAGAGGTCGATAAGCAGAACGACGTGATCGCTCGCTCCACCGGCACTATCAGCGGGCATGTCGACTCGGTTCAGCGCGTACTGGTCAGCTATGATGCAGCCGCGCGCACCAACGAACAACAGCTCGAAGGCGCGCGCTCGCGGATGAGCGAGCTGGAATTGACCGCAAGCGAGATGTTCGACCGCATCGTGCAAGCAGGCCTGAGCCCCGAAGACAGCGCAATGGTCGAAAAGGCACAGACCATTTCTGCAGAGCTGGTGGCCATGACCGAAGCGGCCATCGATCGAGGCGAAATCGCCGAAAGCGCCCTGTTCGACCAGAGTTATACTCCCGTGTCGGGCAGCAATCCGCCATTGTTCCGCACGGGGCTTTCCAATTGGGCCGACGACAACTGGCGACCGGTGTTCGAATCGATCAAGGCCAACGATCGACGTGTCATCGCGTCTGCGTGCACCGACATGAAGGGCTTTATCCCGACACAGATGAGCGAGTTCTCACGCGTTCCGACGGGTGATATCGCGCACGATACCAAGTACTGCCGCAACGGACGGATCATTCTCGAAGCGATCGACCAAAAGGCGAAGGAAAGCGCAGCGTCATACATGATGGCGGTTTATCGCCAGGAGGGCGACGGCGAGCGCTACCTCGTGGTCCGCAATGTCTATATCCCGCTGACAATCAAAGGCCGCCGCTGGGGCGATCTGGAACTGGCTTACAGCTTCGATTGATACCTATTCGCTACCACCAGTGATGATCTCAATGCTCGCATTCTCATCGCCAAGCGGACGAGAAACGCGGGCGATCGGGCTTTGGCGAAATGCAACTTCAGCCGCCTGTTCCAGGGTTGGCATACCCGCAAAGGGACGATGAATGGTCGTTTCGAGCGCGGTGACGGTGCTGACGGTGTAGACTTGCCGGTCGTTCCCGACTGCAAGCAATCCGCCCAGTTCCTGTCCGGGTACTACCGAAATCTGACGACCTGAATCGGACAGGGCAACCAGGTACTGGTTTGGATCGTCGATCGGTCGGTAGACCGCGTATTGTCGGTTGCCTTCGCCGACACGGCAATATCGCACCGGCTCAGGTGCCGTTTCCTCAAGCCCATCGATGATTGGAGCAACCGCGATGGCACTTGCCTCGAGAGCGAAAGCCGAGAGTTCGACTTCTCCGGTTTCGACCGGGTCGGCCGGCTGATCCGACAAGGACGTGCTGCATTGTCTCATGATGTAGATTGGCTCATTCCCGACGCTTTCCAGCTCTTGAAAGTTCGAAAAGACCGAGAGCGTGAGATCGCGAAGCTGCTGCACAGACAGGCGTCTTGCACTGATGCGTGCCTTGATGAGCCAATCTCCCGATCGGTAAAGAGCGAGGGCGGTGCTGCGAAACTGGCCTGAAGAGGGCATGACAGCATAGGCTCCGCTTTCGGATGTCCCTCCACTTGGCACGAAAGTTCCGCGAATCTGGCTCGCACGGTTCACTTCACCCAGCATTTCATTGAAGCCGATAAGGGTCAGACCGCGGTCGAACCAGATCGCAACATTGGGATCTCCGGCTCGGTAGACATAAAGCGAAACGATGACGCTGTTGGCATCATCAGTGTAATTGACGCCAATGTTGCTTTCCCGGTCTTCGAACTGAGTGACTCTGTTGCGTTCAAGTTCGGCGAGGCGCACCGGAAATCGCAATCCTGTCCATTGATGTACCCATTCCTCGTCGGCGTCCACTTCGATAGTGTCCGGCTGAGCGGCCACGGGCGCGGAAATTCCGAGCGTCGCCAACACGCCGGCAACGAAGATGAGTCTCAGTCTATTGCGCATGCAAGAATCCCCCTGGTCGAGGGAGAATACCGTTGAGTCCGAACGGCGCAATGGCCGTCACAATTCGAGGGAATTCTTAGCTGGGATTGCGTCGGGCCATGAACGCAAGGCGCTCAAACATCATCACATCCTGCTCGTTCTTGAGCAGCGCGCCATGCAGCGGAGGGATCGCGCTGTTGGGGTTGCTGTCCTGCAGCACCTCAAGTGGCATGTCTTCGTTCAGGAGAAGCTTGAGCCAGTCGAGCAGTTCGCTGGTCGAAGGCTTCTTCTTCAGCCCCGGCACTTCGCGCAGTTCGTAGAAGATATCCATCGCCTTCTTGACCAGTGCCTTCTGGATATCCGGAAAGTGCACGTCGATGATCGACTGCATGACGTCGCGATCGGGAAACTTGATATAGTGGAAGAAGCAACGACGCAGGAAGGCGTCGGGCAATTCCTTCTCGTTGTTCGACGTGATGACGACGATCGGGCGTTCCTTCGCCTCGATCCGCTCCTGCGTTTCGTAAACGTCGAAGCTCATGCGATCGAGTTCCTGCAACAGGTCGTTCGGGAATTCGATATCCGCCTTGTCGATCTCGTCGATCAGAAGCACAGGCAATTCGGGGCTGGTGAACGCCTCCCACAATTTGCCCTTCTTGATGTAGTTGCGGATATCGTGGACCCGCTCTTCGCCGAGCTGACCGTCACGCAAACGGGCAACTGCGTCGTATTCGTAGAGACCTTGTTGTGCCTTTGTGGTGGATTTCACATTCCATTCGATCAGTGGCGCACCGATCGCCTTGGCGACTTCATGAGCAAGCACCGTCTTGCCGGTACCGGGCTCGCCCTTGACGAGCAGCGGGCGGCGAAGGGTGACTGCGGCGTTGACAGCCACCTTGAGATCTTCGGTGGCGATATACGAACTGGTGCCTTCGAAACGCTGCTGCTGTTCGGTCATGTGTGTCCTGCAAATAGTCTGGATACGAAACTGAATTTGTGCGGCCCGCGATAGGGCGCGACCGGACGGCGCGCAAGGGGTGTAACCCTATCGGATTGGCGAGGGGCCTAACGCGGCAGCGACAGAATGCGCTGTGCGATCAGTTCGAGTTGGGTGTCGTCGACATTGGCTGCCGGGTTGCTCCAGCTCAGCACGAGAATGTGCGCATTGTCCTGCTGATCAACGAGCAACCAGGTGAGGTTGAGAACGCCCGGCTCCGACCCGCCCTTGTAACCGACATACTTCCATTTTTCCCGCATGGGCGGCGGCATGGAAGGGTTGATCGCCAGGATATCGTAAGTCGTATCGTCGGCGTAGGATCCCATGAAGAGGAACAGGTTCTCAAGGTCGCGGGCGTTGCCGAACCACTCGACATCTATCGCCACCGGGCCGCTGGTGAATGCCCGCTCAACCTCCGCCGCGCTGGGCGGATCGTCTTCCAGACCATTGAGGATTTGCTCGCGTAGGTCGGCATCGGCGCTCGCATAAGTTGCCAGCCTGTCCCTGTCGCCTCCCTTGAGCAGGAACAGTTCGCGCGTCGATAGAAACGGATTGTTGAGCTCCGGTCGGGAGTGACCGCTATCGCCCACGACCTGCACGACCCGTTCCCGACCAAGCAGCCTGATCAGTTGATCGGTAGCCGTGTTGTCGCTGATCGAGATCATCATGCTTGCCAATGTATGCAGCGTGACGGGCGCGCCAATCGGCCAATCCTGCATCATCCCGCTCGGAAAGCTCTTGGTGTCGAGTTCCACTGTCTCGGACCATGACCGCTCGCCATTGGCCACGTCCTGGGCGAGGGCGGCGAGGACGTAGAGCTTGAAGGTCGAACCAAGCGCCATCTGCCTGTCCGGCTCTACGGAGATGGTCGGTTCCAGCCCACTCAACGGCGCGAAATAGGCGCTGACTTCGCCCGGCAAGGCCCTGAGATCGGATTCGATCTTCTCCGGTGTGTCGTTGATCGGTTCGAACTCCTGAAACAGCAGGCCTGCGATCAAGTCACCGTTGTCTCGATCTAGCGCGATGCTGCCTTTCGCGATCGCCCTTTCCATGCGGATCTGCAGTCTTGCGCGGGTCTCGTCGATTGGATCCAAACTCTGGACCGACACAGCCTTACCAAATTGCGTGGTCATTTGCTGGGCGATCGTAGCCAGCTGCGAGGGCGGAACTGCAGTTAGAAACTCGCTCGTGAAGAGATCGCTGGGTTCTCCTTCGCCGTTGAGGAAAGTGACCACCTGTTCGCTCCTGATGCGGAGTGCGCTCTTTTCCTGAGCCGCAGCCTCTGTCGCGGCTGGGTCGGGTTGTTGTGCGAAGACGGGAGCAGCCGACCCCAGCAAGGTTCCGCAAATGGCTACGGCAATGGCGCGGCGGATCATACTGAATTCTCCTTCGGTTCGTGCGCTTAGATCGACAAGACTATTCAAGCCAGCGTGTCGAGCTTGCTTATGTTGCGCTTGATGGAATTGGCGGCCCAGTGGTTGGCAAAGGCAATGGCGAGGAAGATCAGGATACTGATCAGGGCGCGCAAGAAAACCTCCTGAACCCCGGCCAGCCATCCTGCGACATCTGCGACGCGTGCTGCTTGGGCGAAGTAGTAGAGGGCTAGTCCTGGAACCAGTGGCCCGAGATACCACAGCGGCACCGCGCGCAACGCCTTGTACTGATGCTCGTACTGCCGCCTGAGATGGACAAGGCATGCGTCTTCCGGGCGGCGTTCGAGATTGCTTGCGCGGTGCCAAAGGCCCCAAGCGACAACGAGTGCGCCGATCACGGTCAAGGACAGTGCAGCAGCGAGCAGCAACTCGCCTGCGATGGCCGCGCGATATGCGTTGAACCCGAAGAACAGGACAACGAAGACAACGGCAATATATTCGAACAGATTTCGGCGAGAGATCGTGCGCTCAAACTTGCTCGTCCGCGCCGCGCAATCGTCAGGTGGGGTGAACGAGGCATCGGGTGCCGCGTCACACCAGCCGGGGAGGGGAGGGGTAGTCATGCGATCGTACCTTCTGTTTCGGGTTCATTGAAATGGCCGGCCAGCAGCCCCTTGATCCGATGAATACGGACGCTGATTGCGCCGGATGAAAGCCCGGTAATTTGCGAGATTTCCGCACCGCTCTCACCTTCAAGCCACAAGACTATGACCTGAGCGTCGAGCGGGGGCAGTTGTCGAATCAGCGCGGAAACCTGCTGCAAGGCATGGTTTTCTGCGAACTCGCTTTCGGGGTTCTCGGTTGCCGGCAGCGATTCCATGTCTTCGAGCGGAACCTTCCTTGGACCGCGCGAAGCCTTGGCCACATGGTCTGCAGCGACATTGTGAGCGACCCGGTAAACCCAGGTCTTCAACGTGCATTGCTGTTCGAACCGGGCCAAGCTGGTCCAAACCGCGCAATGTATGTCCTGCTCGAGGTCGCGCGCCTTGTCGGCATCGCGCTCCACGGCTCTTGCGAGACGCGCGATCGCTGGCGCAAACGCCTCGCCTGCCTGCCGATAGAGTTGCTCTTGCCGTGTGGTCATGTCCCTTTAGTCTTGCCGCAGCAGGATTTCTTACACGCTTCGCAAAAGAATTGTCTGGTTCGCAGCGTAGCCCCACTGCAAGCGCGCTCGAAAGTTACCGCAAGGAGACACAGTATGCCGATGCAAACGCTTTCAATTCCGACCAGCGCAGGACATGCCTTGGAAGGTGCACTGGAAATGCCCACCGGCCTCGTCCGCGGAGCGGCAATCTTCGCGCATTGCTTTACTTGCACCAAGCAGAGCAAGGCAGCGATCAGCGTGTCGAGGGCTCTGGCGAAGCAAGGAATCGCCTGCTTGCGGTTCGACTTCACGGGGCTGGGCGGAAGCGAAGGCGAATTCGGTCGGGCCGGGTTTGCGACCGACATTGCCGATCTCGTTGCGGTGGCCGAAGACTTGTGCGAGCGGTTCGGGGGCAAGCTGTTGCTGGTCGGGCACAGTCTTGGCGGTGCGGCCGTGCTTGCCGCTGCACATGAACTGGGTGACGATAAGGTCGCCGCAGTAGCCACGATCGGTGCGCCTTCGGACGTCCCGCATGTGCTGCACATAATCAAAGGCGATCATGATGCGATCAAACGTGATGGCGCTGGCCCGGTCACGATTGGCGGGCAGAATTTCTCGATCAGCCGCGAGTTTCTCGAGCGGACCGAGGCGGTGGACCTGCTCGATCTGGTGAAGCAGATGCGCTTGCCCTACCTTGCCTTGCATTCTCCGACCGATACGATCGTCGGGATAGAGCACGCCAGCGCTCTGTTCGACGCGGCGTTTCACCCGAAGAGCTTTGTCAGTCTCGCCGGCGCGGACCACCTCCTGACACAGACCTCAGATGCTGAATTCGCCGCCAGCATGATCGCCAATTGGGCGCATCGCTATCTTCCGCTGCGCGAGGATTGGCCGATGCCGGAGGAAGGCGTGGTTGTGCAAACCGGACACGGCAAATTCGGCACTGAAGTGCACACCGTCTCACACCGCTTCGTCGCCGACGAGCCAAAAAGCTATGGCGGCGATGACACCGGACCGACCCCGTATGATTTGCTGCTCGCGGCGCTCGGCACCTGCACCGCAATGACGATGAAGATGTACGCCGATCGCAAGAAATGGCCGATGACAGGCACAAGCATCCACGTGACGCACGAGCGCAATCACACCGAAGATGAGGGCCATATCGAATATGAAGAGGAAGGCATGGAGGTGCAGGCGCTGCACCGCGACATCGAAGTGTTCGGCGACGACTTAACCGAAGACCAGCGCGAACGGATCATCGAGATTGCCGACAAATGCCCGGTCCACAAGACGCTCGAAGGGCATCTGCATATTCATACCAAGGCGAGCTAAACCCGCTCCCACGCTCCGGCACAGACCAGCAGGAAGGTTGCAAGCATTATGAGAACGGTCGCCACCTTCCAACCCGCGCTGGCATCTTTCATTCCGCGGTCCCAGGTCCACGCGCCGATCGCTCCGCTGGCAATTCCCGCGAGGGCTATGGTTAGTGCGCCATGCTGATCGAGCAGCGCGACAAAGATTGCGAACACCACCACCATCTGGATCACCAGCGCTCCGGTGAACCAGACGATCGGGATCGGGCGATAGGCGGTGTCGGGGACTTCCCAGTCGGGCAACGAGCTGTCGGGGCGTGAAATCCGGCGATCCCCCGCCATGATGTCTTCTTTTCGGGGGTCGGGATGGGGCGAGCGGTAGCTCTCGTTATCAGGCATCGATCATGTCGCGGTCGACATCGCTGGCGTGGTTCTGGATGAAGTTGAAGCGGTGCTCGGGATTGCGGCCCATCAGCTGGTCGACCAGTTCCTTTACCGCCGCGCGTTGCTCGAATTCCGGGGGAAGGGTGATCCGCACCAGCGAGCGTGTGTCGGGGTGCATGGTGGTTTCGCGCAATTGCTGCGGGTTCATCTCGCCGAGGCCCTTGAATCGGCCCACCTCGACCTTCTTGCCCTTGAACACCGTCTCTTCGAGCTCCGCACGGTGTGCCTCGTCGCGCGCGTAGCGGGTCTCTTTCCCGGCGGTGAGGCGGTAGAGAGGCGGCTGTGCGAGATAGAGTTTCTTGGCCCGCACGATGTCAGGCATTTCCTGGAAGAAGAATGTCATCAGCAAGGTGGCGATATGCGCGCCATCGACGTCGGCGTCGGTCATGATGATGATGCGATCGTAGCGCAGGTTTTCGGCGTCGCAATCCTTGCGGGTGCCGCAACCAAGCGCCAGCGCGAGGTCGGCGATTTCGGCGTTGGCGCGGATTTTGTCGGCGGTGGCACTCGCGACGTTGAGGATCTTGCCGCGGATCGGCAGGATCGCCTGGGTCTTGCGATCGCGTGCGTGCTTGGCACTGCCTCCAGCACTGTCGCCTTCGACGATAAACAGCTCGGTTTCGGCATCGCCTTCGCCCGAACAATCGGTGAGCTTGCCGGGCAGCCGCAATTTCTTGGCATTTGTGGCGGTCTTGCGCTTGATCTCGCGTTCCTGCTTGCGGCGGAGGCGTTCATCCATCCGCTCCATCACTTCGCCAAGCAGCGCCTTACCGCGCTCCATATTGTCGGCGAGGAAGTGATCGAAATGGTCGCGGACGGCGTTTTCGACCAATCGTGCGGCTTCGGGCGAAGTCAGTCGGTCCTTGGTCTGCGACTGGAATTGCGGGTCGCGGATGAACACGCTGAGCATCACTTCGGCGCCGGTCATGACATCGTCGGCGGTGATGTCCTTGGCTTTCTTTGTACCGGTCAATTCCCCAAACGCGCGCAGTCCCTTGGTCAGAGCCGCACGAACGCCCTGTTCGTGCGTGCCACCATCGGGCGTGGGGACGGTGTTGCAGTACCAGCTTGTCGAACCATCGGAATAGAGCGGCCAGGCGATCGCCCATTCCACCTTGCCCTGCGATTGTCCATCGCCGCTTTCGGGAAAGTCCTGATTGCCTGTGAAGGGCTGCGAAGTGACGCATTCGCGCGCGCCAACCTGCTCGGCCAAGTGGTCTGCAAGGCCGCCGGGGAACTTGAAAGTGGCTTCTTCCAGCACCTCTTCCGAGGCGAGGGAATGCGCGCATTTCCAGCGAATTTCGACCCCGGCGAAGAGATAGGCCTTCGAGCGCGCCAGTTTGAACAGGCGATGCGGTTTGAACTGGCGGGCGCCGAAAATCTCGGTGTCGGGCGTAAAGGAGACCATTGTGCCGCGACGATTGGGTGCGGCGCCAACCTCTTCGAGTTCGCCGATCGTCTCACCCTTGGCGAATTCCTGCGCGAACAGCTTCTTGTCGCGCGCGACTTCGACGCGGGTGTGTGACGACAGCGCGTTGACCACACTGACGCCAACGCCGTGCAGACCTCCCGACGTCGCATAGGCCTTGCCCGAAAACTTCCCGCCGGAATGGAGGGTCGAAAGGATGACTTCTAGCGTCGATTTGCCGGGGAACTTGGGATGTTCATCGACCGGTATACCGCGTCCGTTGTCGGAGATGCTCAGGCGATTGCCTTCTTCAAGGCGTACTTCGATCCGGTTGGCATGCCCGGCGACGGCCTCGTCCATCGAATTGTCGAGTACTTCGGCTGCGAGATGATGCAGTGCTCGATCGTCCGTGCCGCCGATATACATGCCGGGACGGCGGCGAACCGGCTCCAGCCCTTCGAGCACCTCGATCGAAGAGGAATCGTAGTCACCGCTCGAAGCGGGCGCATTTTCAAACAGGTCTTCAGCCATGCCTTCGATATAGGGTGGGGGCTTGGACCCTCACAAGCGGGCGAGCGCGCTTTTGCGCAACTCCAATCGCCGTCAATTGCCGAAGCTGGTCGGCGCAGCATCGACCGCCACGACCTGATCCCCGCGAACCTCACGAACTTCCAGCGCTCGCTCGACCACGCCGTTGCGGCCGAACCGGAACGGGCCATCGACACCCAGGAAGCCGCCACGATCGTAGAGCTGGCTCTTGGGAAAGCGATTGCCGATACGCCAGTCGCGCGCGACGCGCAGGGTAAGCAGCACCGAATCGTAACCCAGCGTGGCAATGCGGTAGGGCTTCCCGCCAAATCGCGCCTCGTAACTGTCAGAAAAGCGCCTGAAACGTCGATCGGAAACTGCAGAGAACAAAGCGCCATTGATTGCGCTTGAACGGGTCAGCGCGGATTCCCCGCTCCATAACTCGGTTCCAAGCAAGCGCGGATTTGCGTCCTGTTTGAGCTCGCCTGCCGCACGGACAGCGAGACGGGCGCCATCGGCGATAAGTACGGTGTCATATCCGCCGCGCGATTTCAGCCGCTGCGCCGCGCTCACGATCGAAGTGTTTCCGCGCGCATAGCGTTCAAAGGCCGTCAGCGTGCCGCCATGCTCGCGAATGGAGTTGGTGAGCGCGCTGTAGGAACGCTGGCCATAATCGCCTTCAGGCAAGAGCGCTGCAAAGCTGCTTGCGCCCCGCTGGCGAGCGTAGCGGATGCTGCGATTGATCGACTGTTCCGGGATATGGCCCATCACGAACACGTCCGAACTTGCGACCGATGTATCGTTAGAGAACGCGATCGCAGGCACCCCTGCCGGACGCGCAGCGGCCTGGACCGCGGGCACATTCTCGGCGAGCAGAGGGCCCAAGATCAGTCGGTTGCCGTCGGCAATTGCTCTGCGAGCTGCAGCGGCCGCTCCGCGCGAAGTGTCGTAGGTCGTGATCCGAAGATTGTTGGCGTTGGTGTCGATTAGAGCCATCGTTGTCGCATTGGCGAGCGATTGGCCGACAGCACCGGTGTTCCCGGCCATCGGTACCAGCAAGGCGACACGGTGACGCGTTGCATCGGTCGGAAGCGCCGTGGCGCTCGGTTCCGGCGTCGGTGTTGCCTCGGGAATATTTGTGGTCGGTTCGGCGGTCTTGGGAATCACCTGACAACCGCCAAGCAGCGCAGCCGCGCCGGCAAGGACCAGCGTGCGGCGATTGACCATTGATTTTGCTTTGCCGAACAGCGACGTGCCTGAAATGGCTGCGCTTAGACCCTTCATTCTTGCCGACCCCCAATGGCTGCTTCATGGTTGGACGCTGTGAACACGCCGAAAACTGAATCAGCTCCAGATAATGACCTTGAGCCGGGTCTGTACATCGTTGCGACGCCGATTGGCAATCTGGGAGACATAACCCTGCGAGCAATCGAGGTTCTGCGGCGGTGTGACGTTGTGGCCTGCGAAGATACGCGGGTTACGGGGCGGCTGCTTAAGCATCTGGGCATATTGACGCGCATGCAGCGCTATGACGATCACGCTTCCGACAACCAGCGCGCACGGTTGATCGAGTTGGCGCAATCCGGTGCGGTGGCGCTTGTCAGCGATGCGGGAACGCCGCTGGTGTCGGATCCGGGTTATCGACTGGTCCGCGACGCGCGAGATGCAGAGATCGCCGTCGTCGCGGTTCCGGGCGCCTGCGCGGCGATCGCGGGACTTACGCTTGCCGGCCTGCCAAACGACCGCTTCCTGTTTGCGGGTTTCCTGCCGGTGAAGGACAAGGCGCGGAGGGATGCGCTAGCGGAGCTGGCTGACATCACGGCAACCTTGATCTTCTACGAGACTGGTCCGAGGCTGGTGAGAAGCCTCGAAGCAATCGCAGCTCTGTGGCCGGAGCGCGAAGTTGCGGTCGCGCGAGAACTCACCAAAATGCACGAAGAATGCCGCGCAGGGCGCGCGAACGATCTGATTGAACACTTCACGAGCAATCCACCTAGGGGCGAAATCGTGCTGTTGATTGGACCACCGTCGGCTTCGCGTTCCGAGGGCGATCCGGACCAGCTCTTGCGCGAAGCTCTGTTGAAGCACAGTCCAAGCAAGGCAGCCGGCAAAGTCGCAAAGTCGACCGGGTTGGACCGCCAGGAGCTTTACGCCCGCGCTGTGGAGCTGAAGAGCTCATGATAGCCAAGCGCGAAATAGCCGAACGTAGGGGACGTGAGGGTGAGGCACAGGCCGCCATGTGGCTTGGCACAAAGGGATGGCGGATTCTCGCTGAACGGGTCAAAACCCCGCTTGGCGAGATCGACCTGATCGCCCGCAAATCCGACATGGTCGCTTTCATCGAGGTGAAGTGGCGCAAGCGAGCAAGTGATCTCGACACCGCCATTGATGAACGGCGGTTGTCACGTGTGGCCGCTGCCGTCGAATGCGTCGCGCATGAATATGCGGGCGAGGGAGAAGATATCCGTATCGACGTAATCCTGCTTGCACCCGACAGCAGCCCTCGCCACATCACCAACGCCTGGCAGCCTTAGAGGAAGCACGAATGTCGCTACGCGTCGCCGTCCAGATGGACCCGATCGAGGATATCAATATCGCAGGGGATTCGTCCTTTGCGCTGATGCTGGCTGCGCAGGAGCGCGGCTATTCGGTGTTCGAATATCACGTCGAAAGCCTGACCCTCGATGCCGACGATCGCCTGTTTGGCGAGTGCTTTCCGGTCACGGTCCAGCGGGTCGAGGGTGATCATTTCACCAAGGGAGCAGCGCAGCGGCTCGATCTCGGCAAGGATATCGACGTGGTGCTGATGCGGCAGGATCCTCCGTTCCACATGGGCTATATCACCGCGACGCATCTGCTCGAGCGGATCCAGAGCGAGACTTTGGTCGTCAACGATCCGGCCAATGTCCGCAACGCGCCTGAAAAGGTAATGGTGCTCGACTATCGTCGCTTCATGCCGCCGACTCTGGTCACGCGCTCACCCGACGAGGTGAAGCGCTTTATGGCCGAGCATGGCGCGGTGGTAGTCAAGCCGATCCACGGCAATGGTGGCAAGGCAATCTTTCGCGTCCCGGAGAGTGGCGACAACCTCACCGCCTTGTTCGAGGTCTTCAATCAGACCTGGCCCGAGCCGCATATGGTCCAGCCATTCCTTCCCGAAGTGGCAGACGGCGACAAGCGGATCGTGCTGATCGATGGCGAGGTTGCGGGCGCAATCAACCGCATCCCTAGCGAGGGCGAGTTTCGCTCGAACCTTGCGATGGGAGGCAGTGCCGAAGCGACGCAATTGACCGAGCGCGAACAGGAGATCTGCGACGCGATGGGACCAGAGCTGAAACGGCTCGGCCTGACATTCGTCGGGATCGACGTGATCGGCGGCAAATGGCTGACCGAGATCAACGTCACCTCGCCAACCGGGATCGTCGCAATCGACAAGTTCAACGGAACCGACACGGCAGGAATTATCTGGGACGCGATTGAGCGGAGGTTGGAACAGCTGTAGGATTGAACGCGGGGAGGGAAAGGCATGAAAAGGTTTTGGACCGCCTTTGCAATCGCGTTTGCGGCCGCAGTCGCAGCAAGCCTGGTGATCAATTGGGGTTAGCCATCTGGAGCCGCTAGGTGTCCTCCTTGCGCTTCTTCGCTCTTGGATGCGCATCACGGTAGTTCTCAAGCAAGGTTGCCGCATCGACCTTGGTGTAGATCTGGGTCGACCCAAGCGAAGCGTGGCCCAGCAGTTCCTGAAGGCTGCGCAAGTCCGCGCCAGCACCCAGCAAATGCGTTGCAAAAGAGTGCCTCAATGCGTGTGGCGTGGCCGTGTCTGGCAGGCCAAGAGCACGTCGCGCATTGGCCATTGCCTTCTGCACCATGCCGGGAGAAAGCGGACCACCTTTGGCGCCGCGGAACAACGCCTCTTCCGGCGCGATGCTCCACGGACAGTTGCTAGCATAGCTCGCCACTGCGTCGCGGGTGATTGGCAGCACCGGGACCATCCTTTGCTTGCCGCCTTTTCCGGTCACTTGCAGAACTTCGCCAAGCGGGAGGTCGGAACCTTTCAAGGACAGCGCTTCGGCAATTCGAAGCCCTGAACCGTACATCAGCAGCAGGACCGCCCGATCGCGCGCTCCGATCCAGTCCTCCTCGGCGAATCCGTCGACCAAATCGGCAATGCTGACAGCTTCGTCAGGCGTGACCGGACGCGGAAGTCCTTTCTTGATACGAGGTCCGCGCAGCCGCGGCGCAGCGGGGTCGGGATCGCCGGACTCCGCTCTTGCAAACGCCACGAACGCCTTGATTGCCGACAGCTCTCTTGCGGCGCTGGCGTTTGCCAGACCTTCAGCGCGGCGGGCCGCAAGGTGACGGCGCAAGTCCCCGCCTTCCAGCTCTGCAACCGCGGCGAAGGTGCTCAGTTCGTTCTTGGCGATAAGCCGCTCCGCTGCCGAGCAATAGGCCCGCACGGTGTGCGGGGACCGCCGCAGACTGTCGGTCAGATGGCTGCGCCAGGCGGCGAGAAGGTCGGCGCCGGTCATGCGGCCACCAGCCGGTCGGAAACCAGCTCTGGCAACAAGGCGTCCAGCAGGGGGCGCCCATTGGGCGTAATGGTAACATGCGAGCCGTCGCGACGGACCAGGCCCAG
>CAZJZO010000021.1:0-35283 GCA_964550495.1 uncultured Porphyrobacter sp.
GGAAGCCGCAAGCCGAATTCGACAGTGCACCGAAAAAATTTCCTAGGCGCTTGCCGCACTCCCCACATTCACGGCATCTTCCAGCACTCCAAGCGCATTCAAGGTGAAAGCTCCCATATTAGCAATGCGATCGTCGCTCTCGGTTTCGATCGTCCCGATACAATGGAACGAGTCCGGTCCCACCACCGCCGCGACGCTACGCCCGGCAGGCGCACCGGAGGGGTGGCTCGAACCACCTACGGATCCGCTTTCGGCGATGCCCCATTCAGCGCCGAAATTGTCGCGGATCGCCCGCGCTTGAAGCAGAGCATAGTCTTTGCTGGCGCCGGGCATGCCGCGATAGGATTCTATTGGGAGGTCGAACAGCACATCACGCGCCCTGAACGAATAGACCACCCCGCCGCCGACAAAGAAATCGAGCGCACCCGGAACCGTCAGCAGGCATGCCGCGATTAGGCCACCGGTTGCGCCATCGGCGACCGCGATCTTCTGACCCCGTTCGCGCAGCGCGTTGGCGATGCGCTGTGCTTGCGGATGGACGGCGACAAGAAAGGGTGTATCCGACATCTAGTCCGTCACCTGCACTTCAATGTTGCCAAGCACATTGGAATCGTGCCGTACGGTGTCGCCTGGCTGCAGGAAATGACCTGAAGCAAGCTCATTGCTGACGAACCGGCTTTTTACCGTGTCGACGAGCCCCGCTTCCGAGAATGGCCCACCCGCCAGCACGTATGCGAGAATGCCCTCGATATAGTCCGCGCGCGAAGGCGGGGTGAAAATCGTGCCTTCGGAGGTACCCGACATCAACGTCATGTCATTCGAAATCCTGTGATCGGAGGCGAGGCGGAACATTTCCCCGGCAAACAAGAACCGCTCCTCGTCCATATCGCCGAGCGCCTTCTCTACCAACTGCCGGAAATCAAGCGTCATTTCACCGCCGCGCGCGTCCTGGCGCGGTTCTCCGTTCACGCTGGTCGTCATGCGTGTTGCATCGACGAAGCTCTCCCAATCGCGTGGTACGACCACAAACGGACCGGACGGATAGGCACCCGGTCCGCTTTTTGCGTCGGAGAAGCCGAAGCCGGAGTCGAGATTACCGGGGTCGGCCAATTCGACCAGCGCATTGCGGTTGGTGAAATCCCCGCACAGGAACACGCCCTTTATCGCTGCATCGAAATCGCCGAGCGAGGCGATGTCTCGATCGAACCGCATGCAAAGTTCGACTTCGTAGTCGAGCAATATGCCTTTCTCGGCCCGGATAGCCGCGCGTGCAGGTGTCGCTTTGCCGAACTTGGGAAACTGGAACACCGAAGAGCTGTTGGCCTCCTCTGCGTGCTCGGGGAAGTTGGTGCCGGTGCCGATATGACGCTCTCCTGCGGGACCGGCAGGCAACAAATCGGCCATGTCGACGGTTAGAAGAGGCAAGTTGGCGACGGACTCTTCCGTGATTGCTGTCTCGGCGACGCTGGCGAGATCGAGCAGCGGGTTGCCGGTCCTATCAGCGCCGAGGTCTGCCAAGTCGACGCCGCTCACCCGCTCACCGTCAAACCCAGTCACAAGCAGGGTCACCACCTCGCCTGCTTCATCGCCAAAGCTGGCAAGCGTTCTGGCATCGGAAAGCGGCGCGATCCCCGGTTCAAGCTCTGCGTCCTCGAAGCTCGCAGGGTTGCCACGCGGATCGGGCGAAGTCGCCCAGGCGAGTATGGTGGCAGCTATTGCGAAGACAAGGAGGCCGAAACCGAATCGGAACCACGAACTCATCTTTCCACTCTGGCCACGGCTCACGGATCGCGTCTCGCAACTTGCGAAAGATAGTCATGCATGGCTTCGATTTCCCGTTCGGTCAGACGCGAATAGCGGTAGCGCGCAACCGCGCTCATCAGTTTGAGTTCACGATCGCCAACTGCCTTTCCGGTCTCCATGAAATTGGCAAATTCCTCGGGCGAATAGGCCGCTACCATGCGCAAGTCGGGACGCGGCGGTGCGTCAGCCATCGGCTCGCTGCTGCCGCGCAGATCCATCCCGTGACACTCGATGCATGTCGCGCGCACGACATGACGGCCGAGCGCATGCTCCGAGCCCATATCTGGAGGCGCCTCTCTCCGCATTTTTATAATGGTCTCTGCCGCATCGACCCACTCGCCGCTATCGATCTGGTCTTGCAGCTCCGGTCCGACAGACGGGGAAGGATGCACGGATCCCTTGGGTTCGAGCGTCTTGAGATAGGCAACAAGCGCGTCGATGTCAGCCGGGTGAACCTCCGTGAAAAGGAAGGATGGCATATCCCAAAGCGCGCGATCCGGGCGCTTGCCCTCGGTGATCATGGCGACAAGCTCTTCGTGGGAATACTCTGCGGCACTCTGTGTCAGGTTAGAAGTCCACAAAACGCCCATTTCGGGTTCGGTCCAATCCTCTCCCGTCAGCTCAAGATTGTGGCATCCGACACATCCGAGCACGTGACTGAGCCGCTCGCCGTGTTCGACAGCATCGCTCGAGACAAGTTCGAAACGTGGCACTGAGGTTTCGTCTGAGGAACCGTCGGAATCCGAGGCGCCTTCTGCGCACGCAGTTCCGAGAACTGTCAACGCCGCAATGAGTACCGGTCTCTTCATGATCTCCCCTAGCCGGCCTGCGCGACGATCTCCGCCCAGCCTGCCTCGTCCGTCACCTCGATACCCAGATCCTGCGCCTTTTTCAGCTTCGATCCAGCGCCCGGCCCCGCGACCAGCAGATCCGTCTTGGCGCTGACACTGCCCGCCGCCTTAGCTCCGAGCCGCTCTGCCTGCGCCTTGGCTTCGTCGCGGCTCATGGTTTCGAGCTTCCCGGTGAAGACAACGGTCTTGCCTGCGACCGGGGAATCGAGGGTCTCGACCTCGAAGCGCGGTGGTTCGACTTCCTGCAGCAAGTCTTCCCAGACAGAGACGTTGTGCGGTTCATGGAAGAAGTCGCCGAGCGCGGTGATGACCGTCTCGCCCACTCCGTCGATCGAGGCTATCTCTGCGGCCGCCTGCTCTGCCACATCACCGTTCGTGTCGATCGATGTCGAGACACGTTCGCGCATACTCTTCTCGACATCGCTCGAAGCAAATGGCAGGCGGATTGAATTGGCAAGCATGGCGAATGCCCGAAGCACCGGCAGCTCGTGAAAATTCTTCATGAGATCGCGCGAAGTGGTTTCACCCACATGCCGAATACCCAGTCCGAACAGCAGCCGCGCCGCGTCGGGCGAACGCTTTTCCTCAACAGCAGCCAACAGGTTGTCCACAGACTTGTCCTGCCAACCCTCAAGCGCGAGAATGTCCTCGCGGCGGTTCTTCAAGCGGTAGATATCGGCCGGGCTCTCGAGCCAGCCCTTCTCGAAGAATTGCGCGATCGTCTTGCTGCCGAACCCTTCGATATCAAGCGCCTTGCGACTGACAAAATGTTCGAGCCGCTGGGTTCGCTGGGCGGGACAGATCAGGCCTCCGGTGCAGCGCACATCGACCTCGCCCTCTTCCGCAACCGCCTCGCTGCCGCATTCGGGGCATTTGTCCGGAAAGAGGAATGGCTCACGCTCCTCATCGCGAGTAAGGTTTTCGACCACCTGCGGGATCACGTCGCCCGCGCGCTGGATCACGATCCGATCGCCCGGTCGCACCCCAAGCCGCTCGATCTCGTCGCGATTGTGCAGCGTCACGTTGGTCACGGTCACACCGCCGACCAGAACCGGAGCGAGTCGACCCACGGGTGTGAGCTTGCCGGTGCGGCCAACCTGGATGTCGATCGCTTCCAATGTGGTCTCGGCCCGCTCGGCGGGAAACTTGTGCGCGAGCGCCCAACGCGGGGCTTTGCCAACCGATCCGAGACGCTGCTGCCAATCGAGCCGGTCCACCTTGTAGACCACCCCATCGATCTCATAGCCGAGGTCGGGGCGCTGGCGCCCAATCTCATCGTAATGCGCGATCATCGCATCGACGCTGTCGGTGACTGTCAGAAACGGCGATAGCGGGAAGCCCCAACTCTCGATCAACCGCATCATCTCGTTTTGGCTTGCCAGAGAAACTTCGCTCGCCGCCCCCCAGCCATAGGCCCAGAACTTGAGTGGGCGACTTGCGGTGACGCTTGCATCCTTCTGCCTGAGCGACCCGGCAGCGGCATTGCGTGGGTTGGCGAAGAGCTTTCCATCGACCTTTTGCTGCGCAGCATTGAGTGCGGTAAAGTCCTGTTTGGACATGTAAACTTCGCCGCGCACTTCAAACATCTCGGGGATGTTGGAATCGTCGATTTGCTGCGGAATATCGGCGATATGCGCGACATTGGCGGTCACATCTTCGCCCACTTGACCGTCCCCGCGGGTCGCAGCCCTAACCAGCTTGCCTCGCTCGTAACGAAGCGAGCAGGACAGTCCGTCGATCTTGTCTTCTGCGGTGATCGCCACGGTTTCGTCGTCGCCCAGCGACAGGAAACGCCGGACCCGCGCAACCCATTCCTCGACCTCTTCGCGGTTGAAACCGTTGTCGAGGCTCATCATGCGGACCTCGTGCGTCACCTTGGACAGCGGCGACGCGGCAATCTCGTGGCCGACCTTGCGCGAAGGGGAATCGGGACGGGTCAGATGCGGAAAAGCCTCTTCCAGCTCGCGATTGCGGCGGACCAACGCGTCGTATTCCGGATCGCTGATCTCGGGCGCGTCTTCGGCATGGTAGAGCTTGTCATGCCGGGCAATCTGTTTTGCCAACCGCATCAGTTCATTGGCAGCGTCGGCTTCTGTCATGCTGGAAACGTCACTCATGGCGTGTTCTTAATCCGGTGCGAGAACCGTGACCATCATCTTTCGTGCAATTCGGAAACCCAGGCTTTCATAGAGCCCGATGGCCGCTTCGTTGCCGGCGTAGGAATGCAGGAACGGCGTTTCCCCGCGCGCCCGCTGGGCCTGCATGACATGCGCAATGAGCCGCCGAGCCATGCCCCGCCCGCGATATTCGGGCCAGGTGCACACTCCGCTGACTTCAGCATATCCCGGCGCTGGCCGCATGCGTTCACCTGCCATCGCGGCGAGTTTTTCATTGTCGTGGATGCCAAAGAACTGGCCGTATTTGTGCGTAAGCTCGCCCCAAGGCCCGGGTTCGGTCGCGAGCGCGAGATCGGTCATCGCCGGTACGTCGGCATCGCCAAGCGGTGTGATTGCGGGATCGGGATCCGATGCGGTGCCCGCACCTTCAGCGACCATTTGTACCAAGGGCGCTGTTCGGACGATTTTCGTACTAGTGGGCGCAGGCCATTCCTCGGGTTCCACCAGCCAGATATTGTGCGGCGACGCCCGGACGATTGCCGCAAGGTCGGCCTGAGCTTTGTCGCCCTGATCGACGGTCGCGCCGAATGGACCGTAACGCGGATCGATGCGGAGCGCGCTGCCGGTTGCAATAGCAAGGTCGGCCTGCTCCCCATTGAGCATCGACCAGACAGGACGCGAGAGGCGTTTATCGGACAACGCTAGGCCCTTGTCTCTGATGTGGAGGCCTCTGCGGTTTCGGCCAGACACGGTTCCATCAAACGACCCACCTCGTTCGCCAGTCATAAAGGTGCCAGGCCCCGCCTTCTATTTTCAGATGATAGACACGCCCGCCGGTTGGGCGATCGACTTCGACGCTGCATCTGTTTGCGGCACTACAAGAATAGCGGACTTCCAGTTCGACGGCCGGCTCTCCATTCGGCGCGGAGTAGTAATCGAAATAGACGAACATTCCATGTCCTTCTTCGCGCTCAAACGTGCAATCCTCAAGGGAGAAGGGAACCAGCTTTCGGCTTTTCATTGCTTCTGTAAGAGCTTGAAAATCAACTGCATTGTCACTCGAGATGCAAACATCGAGCGACTCGACGATTGTTCCATCTTCATCTTCGAACGGGAGAAACTCGAGTATCTCCGACTGGTCTTGCGCAATCGCAAGCGCGATCATTTCCTCTGGATTTGAGGGCTCTCGGTTCGAATCGAACAGAGACGACAACCAAACAAGCGTTCCAATAAAGACAGAGAGTGTCACGCCAGTAGCGATAGGCCAACGCTCCATCATCCCCCCTCCGTACCACTGCCAAGCTGGAGCACGCCCCAGGCAAGAAGAGGAAGCGCGATTGCGACAGCGATATGCAGCAATTTGGAGCCCGTTTCTTCGCGTCGGAGCCCGACTATCAGGGATATGATCCCGGCCAAGACCGCCAGCAACAGCACCCAGCTCATGATCAACTCGAACTGACTAATCGGCATCAAGCCTCCAGCAACCGATCCGCTTGCGCTCTCGCCTCGCTTGTAATTTCTGCGCCGGATAGCATCCGCGCGATTTCTTCCTGCCGCTCTGCTTCATCGAGCAATGCCACACTGGTCTTGGTCACCGTCCCGGAAGAGGCCTTCGCAATCAGGTAATGCGTCTGGCCCCGGGCAGCGACCTGCGGCGAGTGTGTGACCGCCAGCAACTGCCCTTCGGCGCTCGCAAGCCGCGCCAGACGTTCCCCGATAGCGCTCGCCACGGCGCCGCCGACGCCGCGGTCGATCTCGTCGAAAATGATCGTCGCCGCCCCGCCCTTTTCCGCCAACGCGACCTTCAAGGCGAGGATGAATCGCGACAATTCTCCGCCGCTCGCGATCTTGGCTAGTGGTGCAAAATCCGCGCCCGGATTGGTCGCAATGAGGAACTCGACACTGTCTATTCCGTGGGCTCCCCATCGATCCTCGGGAAGTCTACCGATCGACGAAAGGAAACGCGCTGCGTCAAGTTTGAGCGGGGCGAGCTCGGCCGCGACCGTCTTGTCGAGCTTCTTCGCCGCCTTGATGCGCTTCTGATGCGCGCTCTCGGCCGCCGATACAAACGCCTCACGCGCCTCCTTCGCCGCCTCCTGTAACGCATCCAGTTCGGCCTCCCCGCCTTCGATTGCATCCAGCTTCGTGCGCATATCACGCATCAGTTCGGGCAACGCGTCAACTTCGCAGCGATGCTTGCGAGCCAGTGCACGCAGTTCGAACAGCCGTGTCTCGGCCTCATCCAGGGCCTGCGGATCGTGGACCAAGGCCTCGGCCGCAGCTTCCAGCTTCTCTTCAGCCTCGCCCGCTTCAATCACCGCGCGATCGAGCGCTGCCAGGGCTTCGCCCAACAAAGGATGTTCCCCAGCAATCCGGTCCAGCCGTCGTGCCGCCACCCGAAGATTGGCAAGTGGTGAATCCGACCCTTCCCAGACGTGTCGTAGCTCTTCGAGATCGCCGGATAACCTCTCGCCCTTCTGCATGCTGGCGCGCGCATCGGCAAGACGCGCTTCTTCGCCTTTCTGCGGCTCTAGCGCGGTCAGTTCGGCGAGATGCGCGATCAATAGATCCTGATCGGCCCTGGCCTGCTCGACTTCGTCCTGCGCCTCGGACAGGCGCGCCTCGGTCCTGGCCCAACTCGCCCAGCGGCGTTCCAGGCCGGCAAGGTCAGTCCCGGCATAGCGATCGAGCAATGCACGGTGCCCCCGAGGATTGACGAGGCCGCGATCGTCATGCTGTCCATGAAGTTCCACCAACGCGCTTGCCAAATCCCGCAGCAGCGCGACGCCGACAGGCTGATCGTTGACGAAAGCCTTGGAGCCACCGTCTGCCTTGACCTGCCGCCGGACAATCAACGGTTCGCCCGCTTCCAACTCGATATCGGCCTCGTCGAGCGATTGGGCGACGGTATCAGGCAAGGCGGCAAATTCGAAGCTGGCGGTAACGCTCGCCTTGGTTTCGCCGGCGCGAACCAAGGCCGTTTCCGCGCGGTCGCCCAACACCAATCCCAGCGCATCGAGCAGGATCGATTTGCCCGCCCCGGTCTCACCGGTCAGCACACCGAGCCCGCGCCCGAAATCGAGATCGAGCGCTTCGATCAGGACAATGTTGCGGATCGAAAGCCGGGTCAGCATGGCGGAGGAATCCTAGCCGCTTGCTGTCACGGCGTCACGCGCTTGCATCGACTTTTCCGGCGTGCGCTTCTTTCCGCGAGGCCATTTCCGAACGCCCAGTACCGGACTTCGCCAACCGATCAATGAAGATGAGCGCGCTGCAATTTAGAATCACTGAATTCGTAAATCGTAGATTCCGCTCAATATTCAAACAGTCTTTGCCTTTGTGAATAAAGCCAATTTCAAACGCGAATTTGAACAATTGCTGGACTCAATTCAATTTTGAGAGGAAGCAGACTGTATTGAGATTTTGCATCTCAGATGCATTTGTATGCCGAGCAGACAGGGAGTGGGGACAATGATTAGTTATGGAGAAGACCATCTTGGAGGCCCGCCACTCAGAACGCAAGTCTGTGTCGTCGGCTCTGGACCCGCCGGCATCACGCTCGCGCATTACCTGGTGAAGCGTGGACTCGACGTCATCCTGCTTGAAGGCAGCCGAACTTTCGGGCGCGACCCCAACGTCGACCTCAGCCTTCAAAGTGACAGCAACGCGTATGACTGGAACGACAACAACTGGCTCTACAACGGCGAATCGACCGGCTATCTCTCACAATCAGAGCCGCATTTCCTGATCCAGCCATCGCGAGATTTTCCCGGCTATCCGGGGTGGGAGCGAGAGCGGATCTATGGCGGCACCGGAACCCATTGGGGCGGTCAATCGCGACCGCTCGATGCTCTGACGTTCGAGCAGAGACCCGGGTTTCCCGGCTGGCCAATTACCCGCGAGATGCTCGATCCCTATTATGAAGAGGCGTGCGCCTTCATGGGTCTCTATGGCCCGTACTACTCGCCCGACAGCAGGAGGATACCGGGTTACAATTTCACGGCCGAGTTTTGGGCCAATGAGCTTGGCTCGGGATACGCCGTTGCTGCGGCGCAGGGTTTCGATGTCGATATGTACCAGTTCCCACCGCAAAGCTTCATCCGCTTCCAGTCTCGGAGATATCAGGATGGCAAGACGATCGGCGAAAGCGCCGCACGCGTGATCCTCAATGCCAGCCTGCTCGATATTGAGCGCCAGAACGGGAATGTGTCCGCGCTGTCTGTCGGGGTGATGACCAACAACACTTCGAGCGACAGCAATCTGACGAAACCGCAAAATGCGGGACAGTTCACGGTCGAAGCGGATGCCTACGTGCTGGCATGCGGCGCTGTCGCGAATGCACGCCTATTGCTCCTGTCGGGCTTTGGTGAAGACAACGATCTGATCGGTCGATACTTGATGGGCCAACCGCTCGCCACGGGTGTCAACGCGGTTTCGACCTTTGCGAACTGGCTATCTCCTCCTGAAAGCAACCTGATCCAGTATATCGGCAATCTTGACCCGAAGTTCGGCCTGAATGCTCTCAAGGGGGTTCTCACGCCTGAGGCCGAGGTTGCGCGGCAGCATCAGATCGGCAGCGTCTGGTTCGGTACCGACGGAACCAGCAATTACTATCACGAGCTGCTGCCTGAATACACAAGCCGGGTCATGCTGTCGGACTCGGTTGATCCGGTTTTCGGTCAAAGACAGACAAAGGTCGATTGGCAGCTCAACCCGAACGAGGCGACGAATTACGAAACGCTGGCCCAGCTATTCACCACCGCAGTCCAGGCCAAAGACCCGGGAGCAAGCGTGGCCGTCACTCCATGGGCGGATCTCGAGAATACGATGGTATTCAACGGCCACCATCTCGGAACGACGCGGATGTCTGCCAGCGCAGCAGACGGCGTGGTCGATTCAGACCTCAAGATGCACGGAGTCGACAATCTCTATGTGGCGGGGTCGTCCATCTGGGCGTCTGCCGGCATTTCCAACCCGACATTCTCGATCATAACGTTCTCGATCAGGTTGGCCGAACACCTCGAACACCGGCTCGGAACCGGCTAGCCTCGTTTGCAAGCGGCACAACCGGCCGACTGTCGTCAGCTCGGCGCAACGCCGGCTGCGTGGTCTTCGATCAGTTCGTAGGCTTTCTCGTACCACTCGGTGCCGGGATAGTTCGCGCCCAGGACCGCCGCATATTTCACCGCCTCGTTGGGGATCCCCAGCGCGAGGCTGCTCTCGGTCAGGCGATAGAGTGCCTCGGGCGTGTGGCTGGTGGTCTCGTACTGCTCGATCACGTTGCGGAACCGCAGCTGCGACGCGAGCCACTGGCCCGAACGCTGGTAGAACCGCCCGATCTCCATCTCCTTACCCGCGAGGTGATCGGCCACCAGGTCCAGCTTCAGCCGCGCATCGGCGGCATACTCGCTCTGCGGGAAGCGGCGGTTGACTTCGCGCAGCGCCGAGCGCGCCTGCTCGGTGATCTTCTGATCGCGGTTCACGTCGCTGATCTGCTCGTAATAGGAGAGCGCGATCAGGTAATACGCGTAAGGCGCATCCTTGTTGCCCGGGTGGATCGAGAGGAAGCGCTGCGCGTTCTGGATCGACTTGTTGTAGTCGCGCGCAATGTAATAGCTGAAGGCGCTCATCAACTGCGCCCGCCGCGCCCACGGCGAATAGGGATGCTGGCGCTCCACCTCGTCGAACAGCGCCGCCGCGAGCAGAGTGTTGCCGCGATCGAGCCGCCGCTGAGCCTCGGCATAGAGCGATTCCACATCGCGCGCGACATAGGCCACGTCTTCATTGGCCGAGCCGCCCGAACAGGCGGCGGTGGTAGCAAGTGTCGCGCCCAGAATGGCGGCGCGAGTCAGCGATGTGCGGAAGTTCGTAAGCATGGCGCGCGATATAGCCGCGAGCTTCGTGAACGCCAAGTGAAGTTGGAAGGGTTTTGCGCGGCTGTTGCGCATGGACGCGGGAGACATGGACCGCCTGTTACACGGTCCTGGAGAAGAAACGGGCGCGGTTGTGTTGGGCGTTTTTGGCTCGGTAGATTGGGGGGCGAATGACGGGTCGAACGGCATCCGGGCATTCTAGCTGCGAGGGGTGGTGTAGGAAATGTTGTGGGGTGAAGCGTGGGAGCGCTTCGCCGAGCTACGCGACCGGGACCTCGACGCGCTGAAGGCGAATGAGGAGATGCGCCTGCGGCTGGAGCGGAAAGCAAGGTTGCTGCAAAACGCGACCCCGCCGCCGAAGCAAGCGCCGCCCGAGCCGGAGGAGCAGAAGACGGAGCATCGGTTGAAGGATGATGGATGGGAGTGATTGCGCATCTGCGCATTTCACGAAACTTTGGTGTAAAGCTCCACAACTAGTTTCTCTATGTCAGACTGGACTTTGCTGAACTTGCGTTTCGCCACTTGCCTCGAAGGACCTGACGAGACCCTGATCAATCTAACCAAATCGGGAAACTTGGTGAGAAGCTTCTCGCATTCTTGCTCGACTTTCGCAGGGATTGACTTGGGAATCGGTACAGTTTCGAGCGATCGCGGAGCAACTTGAATGTATCCCCCAGCTAACTTCCGGCCAGAGAAACGATTTATGTAGAGCTCAGCCATAAAGTCGCTGTTCAAGATGCAGGCAATTGTCCAAGGATTACGTCTTGCCAAAAGTGTGACAGTGCTCTTGGCACCAATATACTCACCTTCCGAATCGTAGAAAGCTTCCAACTTCTTTGTCATGTTTGCGCAAAGAATCTTGGGGGCTTGACCATGCCGGATACGCCTAGAAGGCAGCGTCGCGAAGTCTTTTGATCGCAGGACGGGATGTTTTATTGAGCGACCAAGATAACGCATTGGCCGGATACCCCACAGCGAAATCCCTGGATCAATTGTTCCGCTGTTCAATACGCGAAGATCACTCTCCATATGGTCTGAGGTATCGGCAATAACTTTCTGCAAATCATACGCCTCGCCAACAGTTGCGGAATCACAAAGACTTGCGGCTATTTTGAGCGGCTCAAAATGCTCAAGAGGGAACGTTCGATCTTCCGAAAACCAAGGCGTCCCATCGTTTGCAAAACGGCGATTCTCCGATGCTGCAAAATCGGTCTGAAATCGCGAACGCTTTGTTGCTTTCACAACCTCAGTTGCACCCCATGATTTGTCTTTTCTAAATGTGAATACTACTGGATAAACTGATACCGGAAAGACTGGTACAGAACTGTAATCAAAGACCCTCTCAAGCCTTCCAAATTGCCCCATGTGACTTCGAGTTGTAGCCGCATAATCTGCACTCATAAGCTTGTTTGGAACGATAAAACCAAGAAAGCCGCCGGATTTCAGAAGCTCCACCGAACGACCAACAAAAGCACAGTAGATGTCCCAATTTCCTCCAATGAAATCATAATTCTCAGAACAATACGTTCGCTCCGCTGGCCAGTGCTTCACCATCCATTCTGAATCGATGTAAGGGGGGTTTCCCACGATCGCCTCAAAACCTGCATTCTCTTCGCCAAGAAAAGGGAAAGCATTCTCCCAATCGAAAGGGTTTTGACGATCAAGTTCTTCACTAGCCATCCCCTCCGAATAGAGATCGTCGAAGAAATCTGTACCAACAAGGGAGTTACCGGCGACTATATTGTTACTCAGATTGGGCAACACACGAGACTCAAATAGGTCCATCTGGGCAGCCAACGTATCCTGATTTTCACCTTCCAACATTTTGAGCAAGAGTGAAAGTTTCGACACTTCTACGGCTTGATGATCAATGTCGGCTCCATATATGTGGGAAAGTAGAATGCGCTTTTTTTCGTCAATGGACAGCCGAATTCCACCCTTCTCATCTTTTATTAGGCGAGGAGTCTTTCCCCTAAGGTACAATTCAGATGCTTCACTGTAGAAGATCAAATAGCGATCCAATAGTTGTTGATAGGCGGCGATAAGGAAAGACCCCGAGCCACAGGCTGGATCAAGGATCCTAAAAGTACTGGCTTTCGTTTGCTTCGTCGGAAAGTTTTGACTTTTTGCTGGATCAAAGTCTTTGAGCGCCTCTGCACAAATGAGAGCGGAGATGTCACTAGGCGTATAATAGACTCCGCCAGCCTTCTTGACCTCCGGCTTTTGTTCTATCTTGGCAGCTGAGTTGGAAAACTCGATCTCACTTCCAAGGAATTGCTCATAAATCTGTCCGAGCAATTCGACTGAGAAAACACCGAATTCGTATGGGCTCTGTGGTCGGTACATGCGCTTGATCATCAAACGCAAGAGTCTTGGGCTAACTTTCAGGCGTTCTGTAAGATGGTCACCATCAGATCCATCGTCTTCCTGGGCGAAATGGAATAGACTCGAATTGTAGCGTGCCTCAGCCTGCTGAAAGGCATTCATCAAGGCCGAAAACGGGTCTTTCTCCTGCGCAATTTTGAGAAGCTTCCCATGCGGCTCGGCGCCTCTGTCTTCTGCAATCCTTAGGAAGAGCAGGCGGTCAATGTTCTTTTGAACCAGAGAGCTAAGGTCAATCTTGGAGAGCGTATTGTCTTTCCTATAGAGGTGAGTGGCAAGCCTTGCCCTCCACTCCTCGAGGTCACCAAGAAATGCTTGGTCAACAGGTACCGCTCCTCTTGCGCTTACGTCCGTCTCTGTAAACTCTTCAAGCGAACCTTTCGAAACGCAACTCCGGTGCAAAAATCTCTTTAACGACGCCCAATCATTTTCCGACATGCTGAAGAGGTCAAAACGCTTTACGAGAGCCTTATTGTGATCATCGCTGCCGGACGGCCGCACTCGACAGTCGTAGATCGCGAAGGATTTGAAGTCTGTGAGGATTGATATCGGCAGCTGAGCGCTCCATCCGTAGCGGCGAACTTGAAGTGCCGAAGCCGCTTCCTCGATCCCCGCGCTGGGCGATTTTGCCTCTAAGAACAATACTCTTTTTTGACCAATGCGGAAACCGTAGTCCGGTGCCTTCTGAGAACCTTCAATCTCTATCGAGTCTTCAGAAATGACCTCGCGCAGCGGGGCCGCAACGCCGGCAGAATTTGATACGTCCCACCCAAACTCGGCTAAGAGAGGATCAAGGAACTCAATCCTCATCTGCTGCTCCTTATAGCCAGGGCGCAAATACAGGTTCTGAGATAGTCTAAACTTCTCAATCAGCGCGGTTACTGCGTCGTTCAAGCTGGCTACTCCCACGGGGGAGCAAAGTACTACTCCTCCCCCATCCGCAGTGCGGCAATAAACGCCTCCTGTGGAATCGAGACATTGCCATACTCCCGCATCTTCGCCTTCCCCTTTTTCTGTTTTTCCAACAGCTTTTTCTTCCGCGAGATATCCCCGCCATAGCACTTTGCGGTGACGTCCTTGCGCAGGGCGGCGATGGTTTCTCGGGCGATGATCTTGCCGCCGATCGCGGCCTGGATCGGGATCTTGAACAGGTGGCGCGGGATCAGGTCTTTGAGGCGCTCGCACATGCCTCTTCCCCGCTCCTCGGCCACGCTGCGGTGGACGATCAGCGATAAAGCATCGACCGGCTCGGCGTTGACGAGGATGTTCATCTTCACAAGATCGCCTTCGCGCAGGCCGATCTGTTCGTAGTCGAAGCTGGCGTAGCCGCGGCTGATCGACTTAAGCCGGTCGTAGAAGTCGAACACCACTTCATTGAGCGGCAGTTCGTAAGTCACTTGCGCGCGGCCGCCCACGTATGTGAGGTCGGTCTGGATGCCGCGCCGGTCCTGGCACAGTTTCAGGATCGCGCCGAGATATTCGTCGGGGGTATAGATCACCGCCTTGATCCACGGCTCCTCGATCATCTCGATCCGGTTGACGTCCGGCCAGTCGGCGGGGTTGTGCAGCATCATCTCGCGCGCATCCTCGTTCTTGGTCTTGCCGAGTTGCAGGCGGTAGACGACGCTGGGCGCGGTGGTGATGAGGTCGAGATCGTATTCGCGACTGAGGCGCTCCTGGATGATCTCGAGGTGCAACAGGCCGAGGAACCCGCAGCGAAAGCCGAAGCCGAGCGCGGCAGAGCTTTCCATCTCGAAGCTGAAGGAGGCGTCGTTGAGGCGCAGCTTGCCGATGCTTTCGCGCAGTTTCTCGAAGTCTGCCGCGTCGACCGGGAACATGCCGCAGAACACCACCGGCTGCACTTCCTTGTAGCCGGGGAGCGCTTCGGTAGCCCCGCCTTTCACGGTGGTGATGGTGTCACCGACGCGGGCCTGTTCGACTTCCTTGATCTGCGCGGTGATGAAGCCGATTTCGCCCGGGCCGAGTTCGGCCAGATCGGCGCGCTTGGGGGTGAAGCAGCCGACGCGGTCGATCAGATGCTCGGTGCCGCCTTGCATGAACTTGATGTTGAGACCCTTCTGCAGCGCGCCTTCGATCACGCGG
Organism: uncultured Porphyrobacter sp.; assembly: GCA_964550495.1. Lineage (GTDB taxonomy): Bacteria > Pseudomonadota > Alphaproteobacteria > Sphingomonadales > Sphingomonadaceae > Erythrobacter. The sequence continues at coordinate 15,130 of CAZJZO010000021.1, forward strand.
ACGAGGATGACGACGCCGAGATAGGGGTCGTACCAGCTATCGACGAGCGAGGCTTTGAGGGGTTTGTCGCGCTCGCCCTGCGGCGGCGGGATTTTGGCGACGACGGCTTCGAGCACGTCTTCGATCCCGATCCCGGTCTTGGCTGACGTCATGACGGCGTCGGAGGCGTCGAGGCCGATGACCTCCTCGATTTCAAGCTGGACGCGCTCGGGTTCGGCGGCGGGGAGATCGACCTTGTTGATGACGGAGACGATCTCGTGGTCGTGCTCGATCGACTGGTAGACATTGGCCAGCGTCTGGGCTTCGACCCCTTGCGCGGCGTCGACGACGAGGAGCGCGCCTTCGCAGGCGGCGAGGCTGCGCGAGACTTCGTAGGCGAAATCGACGTGGCCGGGCGTATCCATCAAGTTGAGCTGGTAGGTCTCGCCGTCCTTGGCGGTGTAGTTGAGGCGGACGGTCTGGGCCTTGATGGTGATGCCGCGCTCTTTCTCGATGTCCATGTTATCAAGGACTTGCTCCGACATCTCACGCTCGGTCAGGCCGCCGGTGAACTGGATCAGCCGGTCGGCAAGCGTGGACTTGCCGTGATCGATATGCGCGATGATGCTGAAATTGCGGATTCTGGAAAGGTCAGTCATTTGACCGGCGATTTAGCGATGCGGCACCGCAATGTCATTCGCGAAAATCGCAACAGTCCCCTGCCTCGATCTCGCCGGGGTCGGAACCTTCGATCTAGGCTGCTTCCGAGCCGAGCCCGTTGGCATATCCGAATTGCGGCACGCTGGTTGGCTGCCCCAGCATGCCACCCGGCATCGCCTTGTAGCTTCCCTGTGACAGGGCCGCCAAAGGCGCTCCCGCAGACGCCAGAGCGTAGGGGGAAACCCGGTTGCGCGTGCACAGCCCCCCCGAGCCGTCATCGATCAGGTGCTGCTCGAATTCCAGGCCCTGAGTGTCGCCGTTGGTGCGGATCACCGTCGCGACCGCCAGCTGCCCGCCACCGAGGTCGACAACGAATTGCGTGCCTTTCGGGACGTCGACAAGGCCTTCGATCAAGGCTCCGGTCTTCGACAGGTTCCGCAGTGTCACTTCGTATGAGTGGTCGTCGTGGATAACCTGGATCTTGCGGAAAACGGTCCGGCGTCGCGCGCGCTTGGTGCGGTCGCCGCTCAGCTCGATCTTCCATGCGTCGCCAATCAGCTCGGTTTCGACTTCCTCGCGGGCCATAGGTTCGGCAAAGATCGGCCCCTGCACAAATCGGACCTGGCATTCTTTCAGCGACGCCAGGAGGTGAGTGCTTTCGATCCCGTTGGCGATTGTATCCATCTCGAGCGCACCGGCCAGCGCGACGATGGCCTTGACCAGCCCAAGTTCGCGACCTTCACGCTGCTCTGCCTCGAGGATCAGGTTTTCGTCGATCTTGATCGTATCGAACGGTGCCCGGCGAAGATAGGCAAGCGAAGAGTATCCGCTGCCGAACTCATCCAGTGTCAGCCGCACCCCCAGCTTGAACAATTGCGCCAGAGTGCGATCGACCGCGTTGGTATCGCCGAAAAACACCGCTTCGCTGATCTCGAGTTCGAGCCGATTGGGCGGCAGATTGGCGTCCTGCAAGGCTTTGGAGACTTCTTCGACAAAGTCGCTGGAGCCGAAAAGCTGGACCGGAACGTTGACTGACACCCGGATGCTCTCGGGCCATTCCGAAGCGATGCGGCATGCCTCGGCTATCGCCCAATTGCCGACTTCGATAACCTGGCTGGCGCCGTCGAGGATGGAGGCAAATTCTTCTTCGTCGATCTCGCCGCGCTGCGAATGCATCCAGCAAATATGCGCCTCGAGCGCGTGCACGCCTTGGGTCTTCGCATCGACGATCGGCTGAAACTTGAGGAACAATTGCTCCGCGCGCACCGCCTCTCCGAGGTCTTCTTCGAGCCGCCGCCGGAAGATGGCTTCGTTTTCCAACTCGCCCGAGAAGAATCGATATTGCCCGCGCCCGCTGTTCTTGGCGGCGTAAAGGGCAAGGTCGGCCGATCGCACGATTTCTTCGCGCGAAACGCCGTCATGCGGCGCGACCGCAATGCCAACCGAAGCGCCGATCACGCAGCGCCCGTCTTCAAGCGAATAGGGTTGCTTGAGCATGTCGATGATCTTCATCGCGATCTCGCCGAGCTCACCGCGATCGTCGACATCGGGAATCATGACTTGAAACTCGTCGCCCCCGAGACGCCCGATTTCGCATTCACGCTCAATCGAACGCTGCAGCCGGTCGGAAACCTGTTTCAAGAGCTCGTCGCCAGCGGCATGGCCTAGCGTGTCGTTGACATGCTTGAACTTGTCGAGGTCGAGCATGAGGATCGCGCAGTTGCGCTTGGCCTGCTTGAAAGCCGTCAAGGTCGCGTCGATGGATTGCGCCATCCGGTGGCGATTGGCGAGACCCGTCAGCGAGTCGAATTTGGCAAGACGCGCGGTTTCGGCCTCGAGGTGATATTCCTCGGTGATGTCGGCCCCGGTTCCGCGAAAGCCCTTGAACTTCTTGCCGTCAAAGGCGGGTTGCCCGGCGAGGCGCAGAACAACACCATCGGGCTTGTACGCGGCCTGCACGGCAAAGCCCGAAAATGCTTTGCGCGCACCGAGCATCAAAGCCAGTGACTTGGTGCGCCCTTCCCCTTCGATCGGTGCAAAGGTGGTGGAGAGCGGCTGACCGAGCAGGTCGTCCAATGGAATATCCAACCGTTCGGCGATCGCTCCGCTGAGATAGGTGATCTTGCCTTCGGCATCACTCGCCCAGAACCAACCGAGGCCGGACTGTTCGAGCTGATCGAGCATGGTCAGTTTTTCGCCATCGCTCAGCGCGGAGGCGACGTTGCGCGCCTTGCGCTGTAGCAAGCCACTGCCACCCTTAGACGATAAGAGACCCTTTAGCGGCACCTGCGCCAATCCTCCATGCGCCGACGAACGAGACAGTCCGATCAGCTTTCCGAACGTCACCCACGGGTAAATCCGGTTGGTTATTTTTTGCCTAATTTCGTTCGTTAATCGGCATAAACCTCGGGCTCGATCTCAACCTGAGAAGCCTATGAATTGGAGAAAGCCATGTCCTCAGGCTTGCCGCGCAGAACCGCGAAAGTCTGGTCAGCACGCCTCTTCAAGGGAATGGGAAACTCGACCCCTACCCTGTTCTCGCGCGACCAGCGGACTTGCGCGGTCACGGACTTGCCGGGACCGAACTGAATCTGGATGGTACTGCCCGGACGCATATTCCACAGCCCTTCGAGCATCGCACCGCCTTCCGAGATGTTGCGCACCGTCGCGTCGTAAAGGTTGCCCTCGAATTCGACCTTCACTCTCCGCAACAGCACCTGTCGCGGAGCGCGGGCAGCTTTCGGCCCACTCGCTTCAGCGGCCAGATCTCCGGAAACGACCGCGCTGGCATCCTCCGAATCCATTGGTTTGAAGTAGATGTAGCCCTGGACATGGCTGCATCCCAGCAGACGAACCAGTTCCAGTTCGTCAAGCGTTTCAACCCCTTCGGCGGTTGTGTCCATGTTCAACGCTTCGGCAAGGCTCGTGATCGACGAAATGATGGCCCCGTTGCGGCTTCCATCTTCGGTTGCGCCGCGGACAAAGCTCTGGTCGATCTTGATCTTGTCGAACGGCGCCTTCTTCAGGTAGCCGAGCGACGAATATCCGGTGCCGAAATCGTCCAGTGCCAGCCGCACGCCGACGCGTTTGAGCGCCTTGAACATGGCATCGGTGCCCTGGCTGTCATTGAGGAACACGCTTTCGGTGATTTCCAGCTCCAGCCGCTCCGGGCTTACGCCGGCATGTGCGAGCGCGTTGGCAACATAGGTTGGCAGCTCAGGATTGGAGAACTGCAGAGGTGAAACGTTCACTGCGCAGCGGATCGATTCCGGCCATCTCGCGAGGTCGGCACAGGCGGTACGCAGCGCCCACTGACCCAGTTGGTCGATCAGACCCGCATCCTCTGCGATCGGGATGAATTTGCCCGGCGATATCCAGCCCCGTCGCGGATGATTCCAACGCATGAGCGCTTCGAATCCGACGATCTTCTCGTTCGGAGCGTAGACCACTGGCTGGTAATAGAGCTGCATGTCACCGCGCGCGATCGCCTCGCGCAGATCCTGTTCGAGCTCGGCGCGTTCTTCCGCCGCAGAATGCAGGTCTTCGGCATAAAAGCGATGGCAACCACGTCCCGCGTCCTTGGCGGCATAGAGAGCCAAATCGACGTTTCGGATCAGATCGTCGGTGGTGAGGCCATGCTCCGGTGCGATGGCCACACCAACCGAAGCGCCAATGACCACGCTTTGGCCTTCGACCGAATAGGGCTGCGAAAGCGAGGCAATGATATCGTTCGCGAGGTGGCCGAGATTTTCACGCGCGACGTGTCCCGGTACGATGACCTGGAACTCGTCTCCACCCAGGCGACCGCATCGGCCTTTGTCCCCAACCGCAACCTCCAGTCGTTGTGCAACCTGCTTGAGCAGGGCGTCGCCCGCAGGGTGGCCGAGCGTATCGTTGACATGCTTGAAGCGATCGAGATCAAGCAAGAGCACCGTGCACGCCCGGTCTCGTTCGCGCGGAGCGGCCAAGATCTGTTCCAGCGCCTGGCTCATTTGCAGCCGGTTGGCGAGACCCGTGAGGGAGTCGTAGTGGGCTAGCCTCGAGACTTGCTGCTCGCTGCGACGCTTTTCCGTGAGATCCGAACCGTGTCCCCTGAACCCGCAGAAGTTCTTGAACGAGTCATAGACCGGGCGCCCTGTAAGCGCCCACCAGCGTTCTTCCTCGACGGTCGCAGCCCGCAGTTCGAGATCGTGAAATGCCGACCGTGCCGAGAGGTGAAAGGAGAGCGTACGCTCCGCGTCGGTTGAACCCTGGACGGGATCAACGATGTCGCATAGCGGCCTTCCGAGCAATGTCTCGACCGACTTGCTCAATGCCTCTGCCGCCGAAGGCGAGATATAGCTGATCAGGCCGCGTCTGTCGGTTTCCCAGAACCAGCCCTGCCCGGTTTCCTCAAAACTGCGCAGAATGTCTTCAGCACGAGCCGCAACACGCTCTCGCGCTTCGGCTTCGATGCGTTTCTTCTCCGCTGATTTCCATTCGAGCCGAGCGACCAGGATCAGAGCGAGGCTGGCTCCGACGACCGCAGAAACGGTGAGCGGGCTTGGATCGACCATGGCGAAAGCGGCCCAGATCGAAATCTTCGCCGTGAACAAGGACACGATCCGCATTCCGAACAAAGCGGCCGATGCCGCATTGATGCAGACTAATGTGGCGACGGCCCATTGCCACGCCAGACCCACTTGCACCCATTGCGCCATAGCGTATCCGGCTGCAGCCATCGGCAACACGATCCCGGCAATCAAGAGGGCCTGCCGAGCGAAATCCGGTACACCGGCCCGGCGTTCCAGTTCCGAAAAGTGCGATCCGAACCAGAGGATTGTGACCGAGCAGAGGGCCGCAATCATCGGCAGACCGAAGGGTACGGTTTTTGCGACGCCGGCCGCCAGCACGAAGGAAAGAGCGAGAAACAGCGCCATCGGACGCGGCTGGCGAGGCAGGTAGAACTGATAGTCCGCCCGGGCGCGCGGGTTTTCGGGCGGAGTATCAGGTGTCGGCGCGGTTTCTATGCGCTCGGGTGCACGGCGCTCTTCAATCGCGCGGAGGTCTTTTCTGACGGTCTTGCGTTCCGGTTTGCGATCGGGATGCGTCGAGTTTGCCTCCGGAGATGCAGCCTTTCCTGCTCCGGACTTGTCGCGCACAAGCTTTCTGACCGCACTACCACTCATTGCATGGCAATGCCTTATCGCCGCCTGCAAAACGGTTAATTGCTGGGCTTAATGAAGTACGAATTCATCGCTAGGATCGGAGCCTTAACGTGGTGGTCAACTTGATCATCGCTGCACTCAAGGCCATGTGTGAATCAACAGTGATTATACGTGTGGAAGCTCAAAAGGGGATAAAATGGCAGACGGCACGGTAAAGCTAGAAAACGAAGCGGCGCAATCGACCAATGCCTTGGGGCCGTTGATCGGCGTCGCGCGCGAGGATTTCGTCAGCGCGGTGGCCTTGCTGCTGCGCGAAACGGCATCCGATCCGGGCCGCGCTTTCCGCCACGCCCAGTCCTTCAGCGAAGACATGGTCAAGATCCTGACCGGCAAGAGCGATCTTGCGCCGGATCCCAAGGACAAACGTTTTCAAGACCCGGCCTGGCAATTCAACCCGTTCTTCCGGGCGGGCGCGCAATATTACCTCGCGGTGCAGAAGGGAATGCGCAGCTGGCTCGAAGAACTTGAGCTGGACGAGCTGGAACGAAACCGCGCGAACTTCATCGCCAACATCATCCTCGACGGGCTTGCTCCGACGAACACACTCGCCGGCAATCCGATCGCACAGAAGCAGGTCATCAATTCAGGTGGCCTGTCGCTGATCAAAGGTTTGCAGAACGCCTACAACGACCTCGTCCATAACAAGGGCATGGTGAGCCAGGTCGACAAACGTCCTTTCAAGCTGGGAGAAAACATCGCCACTTCAAAGGGTTCGGTGGTCCACCGCACCGAGATGTACGAGCTGGTGCAATATGCACCGACCACTGACGAAGTGTACGAGATCCCGCAACTGACGATCCCGCCGCAGATCAACAAGATGTACATCAACGATCTCTCGCCGGAGAAGTCGATTATCAAATGGCAGGTCGATAACGGACTGCAAACATTCGTGATTTCCTGGCGCAACCCGTCAAAGGACCAGGGCCATTGGGACATGGCCGATTACATCGCCAGCTGCGAAGAGGCGCTCGAAGTCGTTTCCGAAATCACCGGATCGGACAAGGTGAATGTGTCCGCCGGTTGCTCCGGCGGCCAGACCGCTTCGGTGCTGGCTTCGAAGCTCGCCGCAACGGGCAACGACATCCTCGGCACGCTCACCCTGATGGTGTGTGTGCTGCACCCCAAGCAGACCGATATCGAGGCGGCCTCTCTGGTCAGCGAGAACGGGACGAAACTCGCCCGTCAGCGCGCCGAAAAGGCCGGGATCATCAAGGCTGACGATCTGGCCCGCGGCTTCGCATGGCTGCGCCCCAACGACCTGATCTGGAATTACGTCATCAACAACTACCTGCTCGGCATGGATCCACCGGCTTTCGACGTCCTGTACTGGAACGCGGATGCGACCAACCTGTCGGCCAGCCTTATGGGCGACTTCCTCACACTGTTCGAAACGCTCGCCTTTACCAAGCAGGGCGAAGTGGAAATGGCCGACCACAAGATCGACCTCAGCAAGGTCAAGGCGGAAATGTTCATCCTCGGCGGTGTTACCGACCACATCACCCCATGGAAGGCGACCTATCGTTCGACCCAGCTGTTCGGCTCCAAGGACGTCACCTACGTCCTTTCGCAGTCGGGCCACATGCAGGCGATCCTCAATCCTCCGGGCAACCCCAAGGCGAAATATTTCGTTCAGAAAAAGAAGGGCAAGCTGCCCGCCACCGCAGACGAGTGGCTGCAGGGCACCGAAGAGGTCAAGGGCAGCTGGTGGCCGTTCTGGATGGAATGGATCCAGACGCGTTCGGGGGGCAAGATGCCGGCACCGTCGGATCTCGGCAGCAAGAAGCATTCCCCGACAGACCCGGCACCCGGGCTCTATGTGGTTGAAGAAGTCTAGACGGAACCGGGAGGGGGCATATGGCTGACCAAAATAGATCTGAGGACATTCGGCGCGCACTCAAATGGACTGCCGAGTTCAATTCTCTGCCTGAGGATGAGCGGTTCAGGCAATCCTGTGATCTGCTGATAAGCCGCGATCTGATCAATCGCAATGAAGCGAGAGCCCTCTCGGCTTATCGGGTCAATAAACAGATCCGGGCGCTCGGTGACGAGCTCAAGTCGGACTTCGGTCAGATGCTGCTTCATGTGATCGAGGCGCTCGAGAACAAGGACACAGGCGAAACTTCCGCCATGACTGGTGCGACCACTGGCGGCGCGGTCGGAGTGGGCGTTGGAGTTGCGATCGCAGTTGGCATAGCCACACTGGACGGGCCGCTTCCATTTGCCGATGCAGTGGGGATTGTGCTCGGCGCCGCCACAATCGGATTTGGCATCGGGCTACTCGAAGACTCCCAGTCGGTTGGAGAGGATAATGGCGGGAAGCCCGACGGCGAAGGAGACGGCGGCGACGGCGGCGACGGTGATGACAATTCAAGTGACGGCGGCGGCGATGACGGCACGATAGAGGGCGGTGACTTGCAAGGTCCGGGAAACGAATGAGCTCATAAGGTAGCAGCCGAAAACTCGTATTGCTGGACTCTGCGTGTGCAAACAATTCTGATACAGGCTCGCCCGTACAAATGAACTGAAAGCTTATGGGAGGCAGCCCCGTTAGGGATCAACGAGGCTGCCTCCCACCCGCGCCAAGAGGGATCGCTGGCGTGCAAAAAAGGACGGAAATCTTGACGGATCCAATGAAAGACGCGGTCGTATCCATGGAGCAGGTGGGCGGCCGGACGCTACGGGTTGCTACGTGGAGGCTCGATGAGCCGTCCGATCATCCTCCAATCCTGTTCTTCAACGGGATCGGAGCGAATATCGAAGCGGTGGCGCCGCTGACCGAGGCTTTGCCCGAACGCGCATTCATCATGTTCGACATGCCGGGAACCGGCGAATCACCCGATCCCGTGATCCCCTACAACCCCTTCACGATGAGCTGGACTGCGGCCGAGTTGCTTGGTCGTCACAGCGTTGGCGAGGTTGATGTCATGGGTGTCAGCTGGGGCGGCGCGATGGCGCAGCACTTTGCGCTCCAGCACCCGTCGCGCACGCGGCGATTGATCCTGATTGCGACCACTCCGGGCATGGCGATGGTACCTGGCAATCCGGCGGCTTTCACCAAGATGGCCAATCCGCGTCGCTATGTGGACCCGGAATACATGAACGAGCACTTCGCCACGCTCTATGGCGGGGTCGATGCCGATGGCTCCCAGCACCAGAAGGACAGCCATATCGGGCGCTTGAAGCCGCCCTCCCCGCGCGGTTATCTCTACCAACTGCTGTGCATGATGGGCTGGACCAGCCTGCCCGCGCTGCCGTTCCTCGGCAAGGAAACGCTGATCATGATGGGCGCCGACGACCAGATCGTGCGGCCGATCAACGGGCAGATCCTCAAAGCGATGATCCCCAATTCACGGATCGAAATGATCGAGGGCGGCGGTCACCTGTTCCTTTTGACCCATTCGGACGAGAGCGTCGCATTGATCCGCGAATTCCTCGATGCACCGGAAACGGCCAATGAAGCAGGCCGCGACAAGGCCGCTGCGGCCTAGACCCTAATCCTCTGCATCGCCCCGGCTGACGCCGCATTTTCCCGATTCAGGCAGGCGCCCGTCTGCCGCGAGCGCTGCTGCAGCTTCGCGCGGTCGATCCGTAGCGAGTACGTCGACCCCGCCCGCGCTCAGTTCGGCGTAACGTTCATCGGTCCCGAAGCGGTCGATCACGTTGTCGATCGAGTTGGGTGAGCGGCCGAGCGTGCCGAAGATCACCTCGACATCCTGCCTATCCAGTTCGCGGTAAAGATCGGGTCGAGCGGTGCGCGTACCGGTGAAAGCCACGATCCGATCGGCCGGAACGCCAGAATCGACCACTTCTGCAAGATCGCCCGGCTCGTTGATCGAGAAAGAGATAAGCATTTCTGGCGCGAGCCGGTGCAACCTCTGAGCCTGACCGACCGAGTAAGCGATCAGGATCACCTGATCGCCCATTTCCTGCTCGCGGATCATCGCGATCGTGTCTTCAAAGCTCGCAGTCCGTTTGAAATCGATCTGGATTACGGTGCGATCTTTCGCCCATTGCAAGGCCTGCTCGAGCGTCGGTATGCGATAGGGAGTGACCCAACCCGCCTCGTCGCGCAGAAACAGTCCCTCGATATCGCTCCACGGAACGTCGGCTACATTGCCGCTGCCGGTAGTGGTGCGATCGAGGGTCCGATCGTGCATCAGATAGAGCACCCCATCGGGGCTCTGCGCGACATCGACCTCCATGACCGCCGGAATGGCCGCAAGGACCGCGTCCATCGTCTCGATCCCGTTCTCCGGCAGGCCCGGTGATGGTCCACCACGATGTGCGGAGATCAGCGTACGCTTTTCGGCTTCGAGGCAGTCGAGCATCGCGGGAAGGTTGCCGTCGGGATCCAGCTCCCAAGGGCCACCATCGACCTGAGCTTGCCCGGGCGACGCGGCGAGTACGCTGCCAAGCGTGATCACGGCCAGAAATCGGCGAGAAATTCGCATCACATTGGTCTCCATCAAATACCCCGTAAGGCTAGCAAGCGATTATGACATTCGATCAAGCGCTTGGCAGCCATTGTTCCAGTGCCGCGTTCACCTGCTCGGGCGCGTCCTGCTGGACCCAGTGCGAAACACCCGGGAACCGTTTCAGAGTCAGGTTCGGCACCCATTCCTCCGTCCCATCAGTACAGTGAATGTTGAGTGCCACATCCTCTTCGCCCCAGACCATCAGCGTGGGCACGTCGACACGGAAATCACCCATGTCGAGAGAGTCGCGGTGGCGGAGCAAGGCGCGGTAGTAGTTCAGCATCGATGTGCGAGCGCCAGGTCGCATCGCTGCCTCGCTGTAGATCGCGCGGACGTCCGGGCCGAACAGTTCTGGATTGCAGCTGGTGTCCGCTATCAACTTCCCGGCTGCCCTGCCCCCACTTCGACCCAGCAGTTTCTCGGGCAGCCAGGGAAGCTGGAAGAAATAGATGTACCAGCTTTTCCTGATCTGCCGCCAATGTTTGATCTCACGCATTGCCACCTTTGGATGCGGCACATTCATGATCACAAGCCGCTCCAGCGCCGCAGGATGCGTGATGGCAAAGGCCCAGGCAATGATCGCGCCCCAGTCATGCGCGAGCAATGTCACCTTTGACGCACCGCTCGCTTCGATCAGCGCCGCGACATCGCCAACCAGTTTGTCCATCGCGTAGTTGCGCACACCCTCCGGCCGCGAGGTTCCGCCATAGCCTCTCAGATTGGGCGCCCAGACCCGATATCCCATTCTCGTCAGCAGTGGCATTTGATGACGCCAGCTGAAATGGAGTTCGGGGAAGCCGTGCAAGCACAGAGCAAGATGATCGCCCTCACCTGCCTGCGCGACTTCGAAAGTGAGGCCGTTTGCCTCGACCCAATCGATCGTGATCCCGCTCTCCGGGTCCGGTAGCCAGCTTGCGGCACCACTTGGCTTCATCGTCATTGCCGTGCTGTAGCAGGCTCATATGCAATGTGATAAGCCAGTCTCGATTGAAAACTGGGAGAGAGAACCATGCCAGCATTCGACCTGATCATTCGGGGCGGAACAATTGTCGATGGAACTGGTGCTGAACGCTTTTCCGGCGATGTGGCGATCAAGGACGGGCTTATCGCCCAGGTCGGAGATGTCCGCGGCGACGCGGCCGACGAGATCGATGCCACCGGCATGGTTGTTGCACCCGGATTTGTCGACATTCACACGCACTATGACGGCCAGGCGACCTGGGATCAGGAGATGGCCCCTTCGAGCTGGCACGGGGTGACGACCGTGGTGATGGGCAATTGCGGCGTGGGATTCGCCCCCGCCAAGCCCGACCGCCACGAATGGCTCATCAGCCTGATGGAAGGTGTCGAAGATATTCCCGGCACCGCGCTGGCCGAAGGGATCACCTGGGATTGGGAAACCTTCCCTGAATATCTCGACGCGCTCGAGAAGCTGCCGCGCACGGTCGATGTTGCGACCCACGTCCCGCACGGCGCGGTGCGCGCCTATGTCCTTGGCGATCGCGAACAGCCCGGCGCGGTTCCGACCGAGGACGACATCGCCGAAATGAGCCGTATCGTCGAGGAAGGCGTCCGCGCCGGTGCGCTCGGATTTTCAACCTCGCGCACGGTCCTGCACAAGTCGGTCGACGGCGAGTTGGTGCCCGGAACCACCGCCACACCAGAAGAACTGGTTGCGATCGGCAAAGCCATGGGCCGAGCCAAGGACGCAGGCGGCTATGCCGTGTTCGAAATGGCGAGCGATCTTCAGCGCGACTGGAACGAGTTCGAATGGATGGGCAAGCTGTCGCGCGAAGCCGGTATCCCGGTTACCTTTGCTGCGCTCGAAAGCATCGCGAAGGAAATGCCGCTCGAGGAACAGATCGAGACGATGCGGGCCGAGAACGACAACGGCGCAAATATCGTCGCCCAGATCGCATTGCGCGGCAACGGCATCATCATGGCCTGGCAGGGAACGGTGAATCCGTTTGCGTTCCGCCCGAGCTGGGAAGCAATCAAGGATCTGCCGTGGGAAGAGCAAAAGGCCAAACTGCTCGACCCGGCATTCAAGCAGCAATTGCTGTCCGAAGCCAATGACTATTCCGAAGCGCCGATGGACATCATCGGCGTGGTGATGGTCATCACCCAGGGCTGGGCGCTGCAATACGAGATGGACCCCGATTTCGACTACGAGCCGGACGAGACAGCGAGCGTCAACGCTCGCGCTCAGGCGGCAGGCGTCGACCCGCAAGAGTACGCCTACGACATGCTCTGCCGCGAGGATGCGACGGGGTTCATCTACCTGCCGATCCTCAACTACGCCGAAGGCAATCTCGATTTCCTCCACCCGCTCCAGCATGCCGACGACACGGTCAATTCGCTGTCCGATGGCGGGGCGCATTGCGGGACGATCTGCGATGCGGCCTCACCCACATTCATGCTCGAGCACTGGGTCCGCGACCGCAAGCGCGGAGAGCGCATCACGCTGGAGAATGCGATCAAGCGCCAGTGCCGCGACACCGCCGTGCTTTACGGGCTTGAAGATCGCGGCGTGATCGCTCCCGGCTATCTCGCCGATATCAACGTGATCGACTTGGAGCGTCTGAAGTTGGGCCGACCGTGGCTTGCCTTCGACTTGCCCGCAGGTGGCAAGCGATTGTTGCAAAAGGCCGATGGCTATGTCTGTACGATCAAGAATGGAGAGGTGACCTTCCGCGAAGGTGCCTGGACCGGTGAGACGCCCGGTGGGCTGATCCGCGGTCCGCAGCGCGCGGAACTCGCGGAAGCGGCCGAGTAGTGAGCGCATTCGAGCCCAAGCCCGGCGAGTGGGCGGTTATCACGGGTGCGGGTCGGGGGATCGGCCGTTGGCTGGCCCAGCACTTCGCGTCCAAGGGTATGCGCATCTGCGCGCTCGATATCGACGCTTACGAAGCCGAAGAAACAGCGCGCCTCTGCGGCGAGGAATCGCGTGCACATGGCTGCGACGTGTCCGACCGCAAGGAAACCGAGCGCGTGGCGGAAAAGCTGATCGCGCAAGGTGTCGAACCTTCGCTACTTTGGATCAACGCCGGCGTTGGCAGCGCGGACACGATCAGCGAGGCCAAGCCACGCACGCTCGACTGGCTGATGGGCGTCAACGTTATGGGCCCAATGCACACCGCGCAGGCGTGGTTGCCGACGCTCAAGGGTCGCGAAGGACCGCGCCATGTCGGGATAACCGCGAGCTCGGCGTCGGTCGTTCCCGTAAGCGGACCCTTCACGCTCTACGCCACAACCAAGCAGATGACCGCCGCGATCGGAGAAGCCCTCACCGCTGAACTGGCCGAGGACGATATCGGCGTAACCATCTTGTGCCCCGGCATCCTCAACACCCAGATCTGGAACGCGGCGCAGGCCCGTCCCGAGCGGTTCGGCGGTGCGCGGCAGACACCGGACGAAGTCGGCGATCACTGGCGCGCTCAGCCCGGCCCCGAAGTGCTCGAACAGGGGCTCGATGCAACGCTGGCCAAGGGCGGAGGCTGGTGTATCGTGGCGACCGAAGGGGATACGGAAGGCAAGATGGCCTCCCGGCACGAAGCGCAGCGTGTCGGGTTCTTCGACTACGCCATCGGGAAAGATTGAGACCTAGGGCTCGACCACGATCCCTTTCGAAGGATCGACGCTTCCACCGACCATCTCGAGATAGGTCGAACACGCTGCGTCGAGGCCCTTGAGCGTGACGATGTTCACCGTCCCTTCGACCGCACTCAGGAAACCGTGCCACGTCTGCGCGATCATCTTCCCGCCTTCGACCGGTCCGTGTTCCTTGAAGAAAGCGACGAAGTGATCCGGAGCGAAGAACAGTGTGGGCTTCGGTCCGGGCAGCCCACTCGCGGCGCCGAGCCCCGCACCCCGCTCCTCGATATGCGTTGCACCCACGAGGCAGGAGTATTTCAGCTTGTCGCGAAGGTGTTCGTGCAGCTTCTTCAGAAGGTCGGCGTTTCCGGCAAAATCGACCGAAACGCAGTCATGGATCGGCAACCGTCCGATCTCGTCATAGGTGAAGACCTCGTCGTAGAGACCTGTCTCCTCGACGAAATCGACATTGCCCGCTGAGGTCAGGCCAATGCGCTTGATCTGCGGCGAGTTCTGCTTCGCCACGCTCGCGAGTCCCATCGCAGTCTTGGACGATGCGCTGGTCAGAATGACGTCGCTCGCGCCGAACCAGCTCTCCGAGCGCATGAAATAGTCGATAATGAACCCGGTCTTGAACAGCGGGCCGTAGATCATCCGCTCGTTCTCGCGAGCCGGATCGTGCTCGGGATCGGCCGCGAGGCGTGAATACTGGTTGTAGACCGGGCTCATCGGCTGGCGATAGTCGGTCATGTCGCTGAAGCTTGCTTCGGAGACATTGCCGGGCCGCACATCGAGCTGGCTTCCCATCGGCAAGTAACCATAGACCCGTTCACCCACCGTAATGTCGGGATGATTGCTCTCGATGACCTGTGCGTGACCCCACATCGGCACGATGCCTTTGCCCTCGGAATCGGCGCCCGCCGGCGGAAAGAAGTTCCAGTATCCGAAGCCGTCGCCCACCACCGCATAGGTGATGTTGTTCGCGGTCACCGAAAAGCTCTCGACCTTGAGCCGCACCACTCCATCGGCGAGTTCGCCTGCATCGGCATCGACCAGTGCAGCATCGGTGAGTTCATCTTTGCGAACATGGACTTGGGACAGGCTCATTGGGGGTTCCTCCTCTTTGAAAGCTCCCTAGCCCATCACGGTTCGCTTTCCCACCGTGTTGCGACGATGGACGGACGATTTTCGGTGACGGCAAGCCAGGCAGACAGGTGGTCGCATTGCGCAATCCCGACCTCGCCTTGCGGCGTCAGCTGCAGACCGCGCAGCACCGGGTAAAGAAACACATCGGCAAGCGTGAAATCTCCCGCGGTCCACGCTCCATCCTTCTGGATCTCCGCCTCGAGAAACCCCAGTGCCCGACTGATATTGGGCAGCGCGCGCTCGATTTTCTCGCGTTCGAGCGGAAACCCGGCGACCCGGTGCATGATCCACGGCATCACCAGGCCGTTCTCGAACAGCGGAAACAGGTAATTGTTGGCGATTGCGACCCATTTGTCGCTGACTGCTCGTTCGCTCGGATCGCCGGGCTGGAGCGCACCGTCATTGTGCGCGGTGTCGAGATATTGGGTGATCGCAACGCTTTCGATCAGCTCAAGCCCGTCGACTTCGACCACCGGCACCTTGCCGAAGGGATGGCGGTTCTCCCGCGACTGCGCGGCGGTGGCGATGGTTTCGTGGCTCAGCCCCGCTTCCTCGCACGTGATCTGGACGATGCGCGTATAGGTCGAGATGACGGTGCCGAAGATGCGGACCTGGGTCACCTCTCAACCCTCGCGCAAAACGAACTTGCCGCGACTCGCTTCGGCGATGTCGCGCGCTGTTTTGCGGTATATGAAAATTGCATCCGCTCTGTCCGTGCCCCACCGCAGTCCATATAGCCGCCACAAGAACCACCGTGCCGGCTCGGTCCTCAGGTCATCCCAATTGACAAAGATTGGCTTGCAGAACGGACCGAGCAGCTTCCAGACTTTGATCCGAAGTCCCTTGTCGCATACCTCGAATGTCAGACAGCCACCATACGAAACGCCAAAATAGGGGTGGCCGAGATTTGCGCTGCGCATATGCAGCGTTCTTATCACTTCGGCATTCGGCTTGTCTGGGTGGCTTCGTTGTGCACGATTCCAACCACCGATCTCTGCCAAAAAGACGGTGATCAGAACCCAGAACGCCGGAAAAACAATGGCGAAACCGCCAATTGCGAAGAATGCTACGTACTCTTCGCTCACACCCGCATCGGCATCAGCACATACAGCGCCGGACTCTTTTCATCCTGCCGGATCAAGGTCGGAGCGCCCGCGTCGGCGAGGTGCAATTCGACCGTATCGGCATCGATCTGGTCGAGGATATCCTTGAGGTAATTGGCGTTGAAGCCGATTTCGAACCCGTCCGAACTGTATTCGGCGGCCAGCTCCTCGGTTGCAGTGCCATTGTCGGGCGATGTGACCGACAAAGTGACCTTGTCGGCGTCGAGCCCCATCTTGACCGCGCGCGTCTTCTCGGTGGCAATTGTCGCAACACGATCAACGCCTTGGAAGAAACTCTTCGGATCGACTTTCAAGAGCTTGTCGTTCCCGGTCGGGATGACGCGGCTGTAATCCGGGAACGTCCCATCGATCAGTTTGCTGGTCAGGACCACCCCGCCCTCGCCGCCAAGCGTGAAGCGGATCTTGCTGGCCGATAGGTCGATCTGGACGTTGCCGTCCATCGCCTCGTCGAGCAGCTTGCGCAATTCGCCCACGGCTTTGCGCGGCACAATCACGTCGGGCATGCCTTCGGACCCGTCTGGCCGCGCCAGCGTGAAGCGGGCCAGACGGTGACCATCGGTCGCGGCCGCTTTGAGGACCGGCGTGTCTTCGTCGGTTACGTGCAGGAAGATTCCGTTGAGATAGTAACGGGTTTCCTCGGTGGAGATCGCAAACCGCGTGCGGTCGATCAGTTCCGCCAGTGTCTTGGCGGGCAGTTCGAAAGAGGTTGGAAGGTCGCCTTCAACGATCACCGGGAAATCGTCGCGCGGCAAGGTCGGCAGCTTGAAACGGCTGCGCCCTGCCTTGATCTCCATCCGGTTTTCAGCGGTTTCAAGGCTGACCTGGCTGCCTTCGGGAAGCTTGCGGGCAATATCGAACAACAGGTGGGCCGATACCGTGATCGCGCCGGCATCTTCGACTGAAGCGGCCGACATCGTCTCAACCACCTGCAGGTCGAGGTCCGTCGCCATGACCTTCACGCTGCCGCCGTCGCTGGCGTCGATCAGGACGTTGGAGAGGATCGGGATGGTATTGCGGCGCTCAACCACCGACTGGACGTGGGACAGACACCGCAGGAGCGTCGCGCGTTCGATCGTAGCCTTCATGAGCCTTGCCTATCGTTTCTCAATCTGTGGCGGGAAATGAGGCCGGAATCGCCCCACCAGCGCCGGGGAATTGGCAAAAACCTTAGCGCGATGGACAATACGGGCAAGCGTGAGCGCGCGCGAGGGCGGATTCGCTTGGGGATAAGGGGCTATTTGGGCTCGGAGACCTGCAACTTGAAGGCTTTGAGCATACTCGTGGCTCCGACCGACGAGCCAAGCAGGAAGGCCAACTCCTTGATGGGCATTCCAATCTCTCCTGCAACACGCTCGATTTCGACTTTGAAGCGATCAGGCCGCGCGTCGATATAAGCGGACAAGTCAATCTTCGGATTGTCGTCAAGGACCGCAACCAATTCATTGGTAAGCGACATGTCGATCCTGGTCGCGACTAGTCGTCGCCGCAACTCGGCTTCGACCAAAGTCAGGATCGCACCTGCGAAGTAGCTCTGCTCGTATGCCGGCGCCAACCCTTCGGCAGCGAAGCAAGCCTGCGTGACCGCGATTATGCCTTCAATCGCACCCGATGAATCACCAGATTCGTCCTGCAGAATTGAATCTACAAAGGTATTGATCTGAGTTTCTGAAACTCCGTTGGAAACGCACTCGAACGAGACGTCATCCTGCGCCGACAAAGAATTGATCGGAAAGGCCAGGATCAGCGCGACGCCAGCCAGCTTCGACAATTGGGCCATCCGCAGGCTCATCCGACCATCGCCATGCCGCCGTTTACATGCAGCGTTTCGCCGGTGATGTATCCGGCTTCACGGCTCGCGAGATAGGCACAGGCGGCACCGATATCGCCGCCCTCGCCCATCCGGCCCATCGGAATGCGCGAATTGATCGCGTCCTGCTGCTTTTCATCGAGCTGGGCGGTCATGGCAGTGCGGATGAACCCCGGGGCGACGCAGTTGGCGGTGATCCCGCGCGAAGCGACTTCCTGCGCGAAGCTCTTGGTCATTCCCGTGAGCCCGGCCTTGGCGGCCGCGTAGTTCATCTGGCCGGGATTGCCGGTCGCACCGACCACGCTGGTTATGTTGATGATGCGGCCAAAACGTCCCTTCATCATCGGGCGAGCGCTGGCGCGCATCAGGCGGAAAGCGGCTTCGAGGTTGATGGAGATCACCTGATCCCATTCCTCGTCCTTCATCCGCATCGCAAGATTGTCGCGGGTGATCCCGGCATTGTTGACGAGGATATCGATGCCGCCGAGCGTATCGAGTGTGGCCGGGATCAGTTCCTCGACCTGGGTGGTATCGGAAAGGTCGCATGTGATCTCGACGTGTTCACCGCCATGCTCCTCGTGCAATTGCTCGCGAAAGGCGCGCAGCTTCGCGCCGTTGGAACCGGACAGCGCAACCCGCGCGCCCTGTTTCGCCAGCGCGATCGCGATCGCCGATCCGATCCCGCCGCTTGCGCCGGTCACCAGCGCGTTCATTCCCTCGAGTGAAAACATCAAAACAGGCTCCTCACCAGTCGAAATAGTAGATCACGGCGTCTTCGCGTTCGTGCTTGAACCCTTCGTAAAGACCGCGCGCCGCGACATTGTCGGGCTCCGTCCCCAGCCAGATTTCCTCAATACCCTCGGCGTCGCAGCGGTCGAACACCATTTGCATGAGCTGCCGAGCAACGCCTTGCCTGCGCCAATCGTCCCCTGTGCCGATTTCGTCAAGGAACAGCTCGGTCGGTTTGTCCGGGTGCAGGTGGATAACCGACATGCACATGCCGACCACCTGGGTGTCGTGAAGCGCCACACACATCCAGTTGAGCGGATTGGCGATGTAGGCTTTCAGACGGTCCGGGTCGATGGCGTGATCGAATACCCCGTCGGCGATCCGGTCAAGCAGCTGCGTGTTGCCTTCGTCGATCCAGTGGGCTTCGAAGCTATGGCGCAAAACTGACCCTGCGCCTTTCCGAAATTTGCCCGCTTTGCATCCTTCCTTCGACAAGCTCGTAGCCCATCAGTGCAAAGATGCGATCGCCCATGAAGATCGGTCGGGCGTTGCCGTACCAATCGACGCAGGAGGCGATGCAATTGTCGTCGACCGCGTTTTCGGTTCGGGCGACCAATTCGCCCGCGGGTGAAAGCGCGCGATTGTCGCGGCGCAGAAACGCTATCGAAGAGCCGGATCCAAGGAATTCGGCACCGGTCCGTTCGAGCCGCCGGCTCACCGGAAGACCAAGCGTGCCGCTCAACCCGTCAGAGCCACGATCCGGACGAAAGAAGAATGCCTGGCTTCGGGTCTCGCCCTCATTGGCTGCGGGCAGCATGTAGGTGTCTTCGACTTTGGCTTGGGAACCTAGGGCAAGCGAAGAAAAGCCAAGCGCTCCACCATTCGACGGGCCGATGACAACGCCATCGCTGCCGAGGCGATCGAACCGGGTCACACCGTGGCGCAGCGGCACCTCCTGCACCGCACGACCATCCAGCGGAACCGCATAGACCATCGGGCTGTCGCCTTCGCGCCCGTAGCTTCCGGCGGCATAGAGCAGGAAATTCCCGACATAGCGATTGTGCAGCCGCCAGCCATCGGGCTTCGGAAGCGCGCGATATCCCGATTGCGGCAAGGCGTTGGCGCCGTTCTTGAATTCATCGAGGCCAATCGTTGCCATGGCGACATCGCCCCCGCTGAACTCGCTCGCCCACATGCCGTCGCCATTGCCGAGCTGACGGAGCAGGATGCGCAGCACTCCAGCCTCTCCGTCTTCGGCGAAGGAGAACTGATCGACCGGCGATCCCGCCACCTGCACAGCGCCCGGTTGTGAGCCATCCAGCGGAATTCGATAGAGTTGCCCCGGCGCTATGCGGGTATCGTCACCACCGAAATAGCCCATGGTGCTTGCGGTCCAGACATACACCGCGTTGCGCGAGACATAGAAGCTGCGG
>CAZJZO010000022.1:0-33019 GCA_964550495.1 uncultured Porphyrobacter sp.
TACGGTATGCGTTCGGAAGCTCGGAATTTCCTTGTTGCTGCGGGGTTGGCAGGGCTTTCGCTGGGCGGCTGTGCCTCGACGCCAGAACCGGTGATTGGGGTGGCCGCTTCGCAACCGGTAGCGTCCTTGGGTCAGGAAGGCTTCACGGTGGCGACACCGCGCACTTATCTGTTGCGCCCGTCCGACAAGATCTCCGTCAACGTATTCCGGGAGCCCGATTTCTCGATGGAATCCGTGCAGGTTGGCGTGGAAGGCAATGTCTCCCTGCCGCTGCTTGGTTCAATCCCGGCCGCCGGAATGACGGCCCAGCAATTCGAAGCGGATGTGACACGCCGACTTGCCGCCGCCGGGCTCAAATCGCCGATGGTCGCGGTCAATATCGCTGAATATGCGTCGCATCTCGTAACAGTCGAAGGTGCCGTGAATACACCGGGCGTCTATCCGTTCGAGCCGGGCGCGCGCCTGTCTTCCGCGGTTGCGATGGCCGAAGGTACGCTGCGCGAAGCCAAGCGCAGTCAGGTTGCGGTCTTCCGCACTCGCGGCGATCAGATCTACGTCGCAAAGTTCGACTACGGCGCAGTGAGCCAAGGCACCATGCTGGACCCGGTTCTCGAACCCAATGACCGCGTCGTTGTCGGCACCGATGGCCTGTCGGTGTTCTGGCAGGATGCGCTGAAGGCAATCCCGGCACTCGGCGTGTTCGCGACCGTTGCCATAGACAACAACTGACTCGAGAATGAACGACAGATCGATCATCCAGACCCCCGATCCGGACGGTCGAGGCACTTGGCTGGACCCGTACCTGCCTGAACATCAGGTCGCGCATTACCAACCTCGTCCCAAGCTGATCGACGTCACCGCAATCCGCGGAATTCTGTTTCGTCAACGCTGGCTGTTCGCGATTGTCATCACCCTGTCGATGATCGCCGGGCTGGTCTACACGCTGATGGCCACACCGATGTACGAAGCGCGGGCCACGGTGAAAGTGGAACCTTACGCGTCCTACATTGTCGAAGGCCAGGACATCGACCAGGGCCTCGCCAGCAATCAGATCTTCGATTTCCTCGGCACCCAGCTTGCGGTCATTCGCAGCCGCAATCTCGCGAGGACCGTGGCGGCAGACCAGAATCTTGGTGAGCGTTACGATCTGCTCGGCGAAGATATCGATCAGGGGCGCCCGCCCAATATGAGCGACGACCAATGGCGCAGCAGGAAGGAAGACATTGCCGCGTCGATCCTGATGGGTTCGGTCGTCGCCGACATGCCCGATGAGGGCTGGATCATTTCGATTTCATACCGGTCGGACAATCCGGTGCTCGCTGCGGAAATGGCCAATGCCTACGCAGATGCATTCGTCGCATCGGATACGCGCGAAGACATCGCCGATAACGAATACGCTCAGGAGTATCTGCAGGAGCAGATCCAGCTCATTCGCGCCAAGCTTGAAGACGCAGAGCAGGCTTCGAACGCCTATGCGCGTAACAGCGGCATCATCGTCCAGCCGAGCGCTGGCGGAGACGATGCGGGTGGCATCGTCACGCTCACGACGGCAAATCTGTCGAGCATCAACCAACGAGTCTCCGAAGCACGAGCTAAGCGGATCGACGCTGAACAGAGGTGGCGCGCAATCCAGAACCTGCCGGCGGCACAATTGCCCGAAGTTCAAAGCAATCCGGTGTTGCAGGGTCTCGTGTCGGAACGGACTGGATTGCAGAACGAGCTGATCGAACTTCGGCAACGCTACAACGACCAGTTCCCGCAGATCCGCAACATCCTAGCCAAGATCGAAACGCTCGACCGACAGATCGAGCGCAGCAGCGCCGATATCAAGGCGACCGTTCGCAACGAATACACGGTGGCGCGCAATCAGGAACAAGCGCTGGAACGTGAACTGAATTCGCTGACTGGCGAAACTTTGGCAGAGCAGGACCAGCAGGTCCAATACAGCGTGCTGGAGCGCGAGGCCGAAGCGCTGCGGGATCAGCTAAAGGCCTTGCTGGACCGCTACAACACGATCAGCACCGCTGCCAATGTCGACGCCAGCACGCTCAGCAAGCTCGACCCTGCGACCGTTCCGGGTGGAGCCTATTCGCCCAGCCTAATGCGCAATCTCACGCTGGCGCTGGTGTTCGGCGTTGCCATGGCGGGCGGCTTGGCCGTGCTGCGCGAGACGTTTGACGATCGCATCCGCTCGCTGGATGAAGTCGAGGACAAGATCGGCCTGTCGCTGCTGGGTCACACGCCGTTTGTCGAATCCCGCGACCTCGAGAAAGAAGAGACCAATCGCTTCAGCGCTTTGATGGAGGCCTATGCCTCGATCCGTTCGGCGATCGACTTTGCCTTGCCGCGCAACCAGAATGTGATCCAGCTGACCAGCAGCCAGGCATCGGAAGGCAAGTCGACGACGGCCGTGATCCTGGCCGAGCTGTTCGCAAGTCTTGGTCGCAAGACGCTGCTCATCGATGCCGATCTGCGCCGTCCATCGGTTGCACGATTGCTCGACATCGAAGACCCGCAGGCCGGCTTGGTTGAAGTCGTATTGGGGCACACCGACCTGCAATCGGCGGTGGTAAAGGGAATCCACGAGAACCTCGAAATTCTCCCGGTCGGATCGATCAGCCCCAACCCAACCGAATTGCTGGCCTCCCCGCAGATGCGCGAGTTCATTGAGAAGAACCGCCACGAATACGGGTTGATCATCTTCGACACCTGCCCGGTCATGGGACTCGCAGACGCGCCTTTGCTGTCGCGATTGGTCGATGGGACGATCTTTGTGCTCGAAGCCAACAAGGTGCATTTTGGTCAGGCAAAGGCCGCGATCAAACGCGTTCGAGGAGCAGGCGGAAATATCCTTGGCGTCATCCTGACGAAGTATCGCGCTCTCGAAGCAGGGCAGAGCTACAACTACCAGTATGGCTATTACCAGTACGGTCAGGACAATTAATCCAACCGGAGGGGTTGCGTGACCCAGCCTGCGCCATTCACGATCATCATTCCGGCCCATAACGAAGAGGCGGTCATCGCAAGATGCCTTGCGACTGTGCTGGCGGATGCACCCGACCCATGCCCGGCGCAGATCATTGTCGCGGCCAATGGGTGCAAGGATCGAACGGTCGAAGTCGCTCGCCTGGCCGCCCCGCAAGCGCTGGTGCTGGATCTGCCCGAAGGTTCGAAGACCAAGGCCATGAATGCCGCGCACAAGGACGCGCTGCACTTTCCGCGCATCTATCTCGATGCCGATGTACAATGCAGCTTTGCCAGCCTGTCGGCGCTCGCAGATGCCTTGCGCGAACCCGCCGTGATGGCAGCTTCGCCGCGCCTGCAGATGGATCTGTCTCGCTCAAACGCGCTGGTCAAAGCCTATTATCGGGTCTGGCTTACCCAACCCTATGTGACTCGCGACATGGTTGGTTCCGGGTGCTTCGGCCTATCCGAGCAAGGATACCGGGCCATAGGCGATTTTCCTCCGATCACTGGCGACGATATCTGGGTGCACTCGCGCTTTCGCGAAGGAGAGCGGCGCAACATCGATAGCGATCGGGAGGGAAATCCGGTGTTCTTCACAGTCTCTCCGCCGCGCCGGGCAATCGATCAGATCCGAGTTGAAACCAGAAGACGGCTTGGCAATGCCGAAGTGCTCAGGCTCTATCCCAGCCCGCACTTCTCCGGCTCGAACCAGGCGCGCGACTTGCGCACAGCACTGAAGCGCGGCGCCTCACTGCTCGACGTTGCGATCTACCTCGGCATCAAGCTGGTTGCCCGGGTCAGGGCCAGCTGGACCAAGAGCAAGAGTGACACAATCGAATGGGAACGGGATCTCGCCGCGCGTGAGATCTGACCTGCGGATGAGCGATACGACACCCATTGCCGGAGACGATGACGCAGCGCCCGGCCAAACGAAACATGCCGTTTCGATCCTCATCGTCGCCTACAATTCTGCCGATCTAATCGCCGCCTGTCTCGATTCCATTCCGCCAGCCTGCACGCAGCACGGTTTCGAAGTCCTGTTGGTGGACAATGGCGATGGATCGACCGAGGCGCTGGTCAATCGGTCACACCCTTGGGTCCGCGTGATACCAAGCAAGGGCAATGTGGGATTTGCAGCCGGGAACAATTGGCTCGCAGGCCACGCCACCAGCGATCGTCTGCTGCTTCTCAACCCCGACATGGAGCTGGAGCCGGGAGCGATCGACGCCTTGCTGGCCGGTGCTGATGCCCATCCGGATGCAGGCGCGTGGGGCGGCGTGACCGTGGATGCCCGCGGCAGGCCAGACAGCGGGAATGCAATCGCGATGCCTTCGCTAGCCGAGTTCGCAAGCGCTGCAATGGGGCGTTCAATCGTTGGCAACAGCCGGATGCTTGGGGTCGATCGGGACGCCGAGGTTGACGTCTTGATCGGCGGATTCGTGATGTTCGACAAAGCCGCTTGGGATGCGATCGGCGGGTTTGACGAGCGGTTCTTCCTCTATTGCGAAGAAGTCGATCTCTATTACCGGCTCGAAAAGATCGGTTATCGTTTCTGGCGCATTGCCGAGGCGCGCGGGCATCATGCCATCGCTCATGGCCAAGGGTTATCTCCGCTGAGAATGCTGTATCGGGCAGCCGGCACCGCCGAGTTCGTCCGACGCCACTGGTCAATGCCTGCCTCCGTTCTGGCGCGCGCCCTGGTGTGGCTGGCAGCGTTGGAGCGCGTTGCCGCTGGGCGCTTGCTGGGTCGCTGGCGACCCCATCTGGCTGCCATGGCCAATGGCTATCGCGATGTCGCGCTACGCCCCGGCCACTGGTGGCATGGTTACGATCCAAAGCAGGGCTTGCTTGCTCGCCTCGAGCAGCGTCAATCAGGTCTGGGTTGAGATTCCGGCGTCCTGCCCGTCGGTTGCGGTTGCATCAAGCTGTGCTGTCCGACCATTCTCCTTGCATCGGCTTGATACAATCCTGCCTGGCTTCCGCTCATGGCGCCACGTATGGGCGCAATGCCCAGGCTCACGGTGATACCCAGCAACATGAAGAACCACGCTTGCGCCGACAACCAGATCGCAACCGAGACGACACCGAATGCAAAGACGGCCATCGCGATCGCAATGCCGCGTTCGAAGCGGGCATCGACTGGCTTTGAATAAGCGCTGCGTCGGGCCAGGACATAGATTGCAATGGCGCAGGCGGTCGCAATCAGCAGTGGCGGGATGATTCCGAACTGGATCGCCTGAAGCAGCCAGTAGTGATCGACCGACCCTTTCATCCAGCTCGGTCGTTCCCATTCGGCATAGCCGATCCCGAACCATGGGTTCTTTTCGACATTCTCGCTGCCATAGCGCCAGATAAGCACCCGGTTGTACGCGCTGTATGAGTTGAGCGATGCGAACCGCATCAGCATGCTGAACGCGCCCGCATTGGTTCCGAATTCAAGGACAAACGTGACCAGCGCACCAGCCAGAAAGAACATGCGCCACGACAAGTTGGCGATGTGCTCGCTCAGCCAGTTGTAAACGACCAGCCCCGTTCCCGCCGCAAGCGCCAGGAGCGCGGCCGAGCTGACAGTGAAGAAACTGCTCAATGCCGCCGCGATCCCCACGAAGAACGGCCACGATCGCAATCCCGATAGCCAGTAAAGCGGTAGGAAGCTGGCAAAGAAGATCCCGGCAAGGATCGGGTGCGGAAACGGTCCACGGGCACGCATCAGGCCAAGCCGCTCATCCATCCTCAAATTGAGCGGGCCGCCTGTGAATTGAGCAATGAAGGGTTGCAAGAAGTTCTGATGGGTGATCGATTCATACACCAGGATGCCGCCCATAAAGGCCAGGCCAGGCAGGATCAGCAGCAGGAACAGCCTGACATCGCGCAAAGAGCGAAAGGCCGCACGAGCGAAGAAGTAGGCGAGCGCGGTGTCCGTAACCTGGGCGACGCTCGCGGTCAGCGCATCGGTCTTGTCGGTTGTGATGAACAGCGCAAGCGTGGTCCAAGCCGCCGCACCCGCCACGCACAAGTCCGGCCACGTCAGGCGAACACGACCGGTAATGACGCTGGCGACGATGAACAGCGTCGCCGGGATCAGGAAGAACCGATAGGGTGGGAGGACAGCGCCGAAAATCGATGTGTTGAGCTGTGGCGGAAGCAGCAGAATGTAGCCCAGCAGCACCGCAAAATAGACCGGCAGATTGCTCGAATAGGCTTGAGGTCGTCCGCCGGTTGGATGCGGTGCGTAGTATGGGGGATGCGCGGTAGCCACGGCTGGGAACGGTAAACGGTTTCAGCAGCCGATCAAGACGCCGCCCCGAGGGGAACCGGGATTATCCGTCGCCGGAATGCGGTGGCGTGATCTCGCGCTTGCTCACCACCTTGGCAGGCGAGCCCGCGATGATGCTCATCGGCGGAAAATCGCCGCGCACGACCGAACCGGCCGCAACGATGCAACCGTCACCGATCGTAGTGCCTGGAAGAACCACGGCGCGGGTCGCGAACCACACATCGTTTCCGATGGTGATGTCCGCTTCTCCCATCGGTTGGTCCGTGACCGGATGCCCGAGATCGTAACGATAGCTTGCTGCCGTAATCAGCACATCCGGTCCGAACAGCACATCGTCACCGATCCGAATATGACCGTCTCGCGGGCCTCCCCACAAATGGCAGCGCGATCCGATCCGGGCGCGATGCCCGATGATTATCCGTTCCGGGTTCTGGAAGATTGCATCGGGACTGACGTTGCGCTCACCCGCGAAAGTGACGCTGCGCAGCGGCGTGACGTGGTTGTAATTGTAGAAGTTGACCAGCTTGATGAGATGCAGCCACGCGCGAGGATCCAGCAACGAAGCCACCAGCCGCAAGCCGCGCTGCGACCTCGCAGGACTGTCCTTTCGCGCCAGTTCGGTTTCGTTCACCGCCAAAGCCTCGATCGCTGCTCACTTCGAATGAGCCACGCTTAGGTCAGCAGTCCAAGCCAAGTCCAGATGCACAGCCACGATCCCCACACTGCAGTGGCATCGCCCCAGTCGTGGTGCTAAAAGTGCCAATTTGAGAAATTTCTTTCCTACATTTTGCCTATTTGGTTATTATGACTCCGAGTCCAATCGAGATGGAGGCCAGCAATGCCGTTCGATCCCTTCGAAAATTCCAGCGATAGCCTGATTGCCCCAGCCAAATCCGCTTTCGCGATCGTGCCCGACGATTCCGCCGACCTGCCGGGCGCGACCAAGGCCGTTTACGTGGGTACCGGAGGAGACATCACTGCCCGCCCTGTCGACGGTGATATCGACGTGCTCTTTCGCAATGTCGTTGCGGGGACGATCCTGCCGGTGCGCCTGCGCGCGGTCAGAGTCGTTGGCACCACCGCCGCCGATTTGGTAGGTCTCGCCTGATGAGTTGGCTCGGGCTAGGCGTTGTCTCACCAAACTCGGTGGCGTTGCTCCAAAGCGGCGTCACCGAAGGCTTGCCGCCATTGGTCAGCCCTTCGAGCGCCTGGGACGGAACCGAAGGAAGCGGATTTGCTTCGATCCCGGTCGACCCCGAGCGCACAACCGCCAAGCCTGCGCTGCGCCTCATCACGCCGCCCAAACAGCGCTTCACCGATACGCTCGATGTCGGAGTTATGGCAGCGGCCAATGACAGCGGCACCCTGCTCCAAGGCCTCGGTCTTGCAGGGGTTACCTTCCACTTCGAAGGCAACAGCATAACGCTCGATGCGCCCAAGCTGCACAGCTTCATGGATGTGAACGGCAAAGCGCAGACCTATTTCGGCTGGTGGGTGCGGCTGCGCAAGCCGCCTCAGAAGAGCGGCAATGCGCATCTCTACATCGAAGCCACTCCGCGCGATGCGACCATGCAGAGCCGCGTGATTGGCCCCTATCACTTCAGCCCACAAAGCCAGCTTTACGACGGCCAGTTGGGCATCGCTCCTTCACTGCCGGAGATTGTCGGCTCGAGCTACCAGACCATCGTGGACGCGATCGACCATGCCAAATCGCAAGGCTGGCAAAACTATCTCATCACTCTGGCAGAGCCCGGAAAGTACGACATTGGCGACAGCACGCCAACGGCTTGGGACCAGAAGGGTTGGTGCAACATTCGCGCCGGCGTGGCGGGCTGCTCGATCGGCAAAGACGGGTACAGCGACGACGCTGGCGCAAAGGTTATCCCGGCACGATCTCCGATCCGCCTGATGGGTTCAGAGCTCACACTCGACTTCCGCTATGTCGTTGAAGTCGACAGTTTCGACGGCAACTTCTGGTGCGACGGAATCACCATAACGACAAGCGATCCGCGCGGACGGTTCGAGACGCTGCGTGGCGGGCCACCAGACCAGTTCGGATGGCGAATCGATGGCAATCCATGGTTCACCGAATGCGAAATTTCCGAGCTTTCGGGTGCGTGCGGACAGGCCACGCTGGTGCGCGGATGCACGCTCACCAACATGACCTACGACGTATTCGGCGACGTCACCTGCGCGGTGTTCAACCGCCTGACGAACCATCGCGGCGGCTACTGGTACACCGATCACCCCTGCCTGGAGATCACCTATTCGGGCGTCGAGACGTCGGCGACGATCGAACGCGACGGCACCGCCGATGCGGGCATCGCCACCTGGACTGCGCGCTGGGGAGGCAACAGCGCAACTTTCGAGTGCGGCAATCGCGAGGAGTTCTACCTTGGCAATTCGGGCGATGGCTACACGTTCCAGGATCTGGCCGATTGGGTGAACAATGATCTAGGCGCGTTGGACAGCGGTTGGTCGGCCACCCTAACCGACCTCGAATTTGCTGATGTTCGTTGTTGCGCGGGTTCCCTGCCGGGCGCCAAAGGCGTCGGATTCGGTCCACAGGACGTCTCCACCGATTCGTTGACCATTGTCGCAATGTTCGACCGCCACGGCGATTTCTACCAGCACGCGACCGGCACGCTCGAAAACGCGATCATTGCGTTCAACTCGGGAGTGGACGTTCAAGCCCAACTGATATTCATCTCGCCAACCGAAATCGGCGGAGAGGCGGCGGAGCGCGATCTGATGATCTTCGGCAACGCGTTCTACTTGCGACCGGGCGCAGACGGATATTACGATCCGGACTCCAACTCGTCGCAATTCGGTCGGACAAACCTTACCGCCAGTCACGTCGTGATTGCCCACAACACCCACGCGAACCAGCGCTGGCTGATCCGTTCCGACAACCCAGGCTTCACGGTCGACCCTTATTGCCTGTTCGCCAACAATGTCGCGAGCGCGGTGACTTTCGCAGGGCCGCCGCTGCCGGACCTTACGATCGATGCGCTCCACCTCCACGGTAGTGCAACGAAGCCTTCGGGCGCTACACGCGTCGCATTTGGCGGCGACGAAACGACCCTGTTCGTCGACCCGGCCGCGGGCGATTTCACGCCGGCCGGCGACCTTGGCTTGAGCGGATTCGCACCCCTGATTTCGTTCGATATTGCCAATTCAGAATTCCCCGAATCGGCTGCGCCGGGTGCAATTGCGGCTCCCGCCAGCGCCTTTGTCGACGCCACCGCAGGCAGCGGCAGCGGCGATCCCGAAGCCGATCTCATCGCATTGCTGTCTGCTGAGGGTGGCCAGTCCTGTTTCCACGACTACGTGAACGCGAGCGATCTTCCCCCCTGGACTTCGGCGGATGGCGCCAACGCAAACGATCACACTCAAGGCGTCAATGCGCGCAAGCCAGCGCTGAGCGCCGATGGCGCGACCTTCGACGGCA
This sequence comes from uncultured Porphyrobacter sp., assembly GCA_964550495.1. Classification (GTDB taxonomy): domain Bacteria; phylum Pseudomonadota; class Alphaproteobacteria; order Sphingomonadales; family Sphingomonadaceae; genus Erythrobacter. The sequence goes on from CAZJZO010000022.1 coordinate 9,696, forward strand.
ACAACGATTACGTGCTGCAGGACATCGCGGGCGGGTCGTTCACCGTGGCGATGGCGGTCACCGTCAACGATCCGTCAGACCCTGGCGTGTTTGTCTCGGACGATGCGAACACAAGCTATGTCCAATACCAGGCCGGTAGCGGAGTGGCGCATCTTGCTACAGTGCGGGTCGATGGCGAAGTTCGATCGACTAGAGGAGAAGTCCACGATGCCGTCAACGGCGCAGGCGAAGTCGTGCTGCTGATGGAAGGTCTCGATCTTGAGGGCCGCACCCAACTTCGGATCGGGCGCGGTTCGGGAGCGATGAATGCCACCGTCAGGCGCGTAGCGGTAATCGAGGAAACCGCCTTCCCCAACACCTTGCAAGACGTGCGGCAACTGGCCGCCGAGGCGGTTGCGGCTACCTAGCCATCCATGGATTTCAGCGGCACGCCCATCCGGATCAATCGCCCGCGTATGCGATTGAGGATCGTCCCGCGCTGCTTCTGCGAATTGGTGTGGACGAACTGACCTTCGGGCACGTCGTCGCGACCGAGGAAATCGCCTAGCTCCTTCCACCCGTGACCGCGCTCGAGCCAGAATTCGAGCAGGTCGTCAGGGCGGTCCGTGAAATATTCGCGCACCGCCTGGTTATGGGCGTCATAGACTTCACGATAGCGCGCTTCGTGGCCGACCGGCGCAGGCGCGTCATCGCCATAGGTCAGCTGCTGGATATGGTAGGGGTTATCGCCGAAATGATTGGCGATCGAGCGATACCAACGGTCGGTCTCGCGGATCGTCAGGATGAACTTCGATCCCGGAAAGGCCCGGTCGAGTTCGCGAAACATCAGCGGCCAGGGCATGTCCTCCACCGCGTCGTATTCTTCTGCAATCTCGAGCCCGCGTTCGACATAGGTTGACCGCAGTTCGTCGAGCGGCACGTCGCGCCCGAACACGCCGCATACGCGGTATCCGATTTGCGCCAATGCATCGCGCAGCGATGACGTGCCGGTTTTCTGGAAACCGATGCAAAAGACCCTTCCAGCATGTGGTCCCGAATGGGGTTCTGACATCGCGCGGCAATCCGAATTTGTTCGTACTTGTCCTCCACCTACTACAGTCAGCGCCCTTGCCAAGGCGCGGGCGGCTCGCATACGCCCTAGTCGGGCTCAACCTTGTGGACAGCGGGACGCATAAAGGCATGCCGAATGGACTAGCGCAGCGGCTTGGCCGGGTTTCGCCCAAGGGGCTGCGTTTCGAACTGCTGCTCGGACTCGGCATGCGATCTGCCGGGGCGATCTCCGCCTTCGCCATGACATGGGTGATCGCGCGGATGTTCGGAGCCGAGACGTTCGGTCACTTCCAGCTTGCCTTGGCGACCGCGACGATCCTGGCGCTAGTTGCTACGCAGGGACTGGACCGACTGATAGTGAGGACTGCCAGCGCGGCTTTTGCCAAGGAGCAAGCAGGCGTAGCGCTGAACTTCTTCATCCACGCGCGCAACCGACAGCTGCTCGCGAGCGTTCCGCTGGCAGTGGTTGCCTGGCTGATTGCCGAACCGATTGCGGTTCATGTCCTCGACGAACCAGAAGTCACTTGGCATTTGCGGATGCTTGCGCCCGCGATCGTTGCATTGCCTTTGATAAAGGCCTGCAGCTCGCTGTTGCGAGCCAAGGGCAGCGTTCTGGTGTCGCAGTCCCTCGACGGGGTCGGCTACACTACCGTCGCGATAGTGATCATTGCGATCCTGCTTGTCTCGGGGACGGCGGTGTCGAGCCTAGCACCGTCAGTCGCCTATCTTGCCGGCGTCGTAGTGGTTGGCGGTGCAGGTGTCCTGCTCGTTCGCAGTGCGATGCGATTTGCCAAGCGCGAGGCTAGCCCGGTCGCGCTCGCCAGCGGTTTGTTCATAGCCGCCTTCAGTGTGCTCGTCGCGCTCGGCGATTGGCTCGGGCTGTTCCTTCTCACCTCTTTCCGAGACGCCGCGGAAGCCGGGATTTATCGAGTGGGATTCCAGATCTGCCTGCTGTTCACACTGGTCAACAGCAGCTTCGCGTTGATGGCGGGACCACGGCTGGCAACAGCTTTCGACCAAGGCGATGCGAGCGCCGCGTGGAATACAGTCCGCACTTCCAGCTTGATCGGCGTCGCGATTGTGTCGCCGCTATTGTTGCTTGTCCTCTTTGCCGCCGAGCCGATCCTGTTGCTCTTTGGAGAGGAGTTTGTGCGCGGCGCGGACGCCCTGCGCATCCTTGCGGTCGGTCAGTTCATCAATGTTGCCGCCGGTCCCGCCGGGGCCGCCTTGACCATGATGAAGCGCGAACGTGCAGTGTTGATGATCGAGATCGCGACCGTGATTGTGTGCGTCGGGTTGTTGCTTTGGCTGTTGCCATCCTACGGCATGGTCGCCACCGCTCTTGCCGCAGCAATCGGTGCGATACTCCGCAACGCCGGAGCTTTGCTGATGCTCAGGCGCCTACTCGCCGCCTTGTGACGACATCCAGGTTTCGACTGCTTCGTAGAACGCGAAGTCCTGCGCGTACCAGCGTCTGAGGTTGGCGATGCCGGCCTCGGTGAGTTCTGGAATGCCCGCATAGTCGTTTGCGTGTGCACCCTTTGCATCGCGGCGGGCTTCGGGCGTGAAGTCGACGCCAAGCCGTTCAAGCAACACCTTCAAGTCCGCCTCGAGATGCTCCTGTCGTAGAACCCAAACCGGTGGACGAACCGTGAAGATGTCCCCCGCGAGCGCAAACCAGTCGATCTGGTCCTGCGCCGTGTGGCGGATCGATTTCATTGCCGCTGCCGCCTTCAGACCCAGCTCGCCCTGCGCGAACAGCGCCTCGGCCAAGTTCGCTGCATGCTCGAAATTGGCAAAAGCGGTTTCCTCATGCGGCGTCCAGGCGATGTCGTTGAGTGGTCGTCCGCGCCGCTTGCGCGAATAGAACCCGGAACGGAATCGACTGATGGGATCGCGAATGGAAAAGAAATAGTCGGATGGCTCGGGCAGTTCCGCCAGCGTCACGTCGTGGGTGAGCCCGTGCATGTAGATGTCTGAACGCGCTGCGTTCACCTGCGCCATCATCTGCTTGACCTGCGATCCCGCCGCCTTGCCGATATGCAGAAAGTATACGATCCGGCGGTTTGGAGTGGTACGCCGAACTCGGCGCAGCGACAGCTCCAGTCCCGCGCGGTTGGTCAGCTGCGCGATCTTGCTCGAGAGCGCGTTCAGCTTCATGCAGACAGCAGCGGCCGCCACCAGTCTTCGCGATCGAGATACCAACGAAGTGTCTGGCGCAGGCCCTCCTCGAAACCGCGCTGCGGAGCATAATCCAGCTCAGCCCGCGCCTTGGTCTCGTCGATAGCATAGCGGCGGTCGTGCCCGGCCCGGTCGGTGACGAAGGTCTTGAGTGTATCGGACTTTTCTCCGCGAGCCGCCGGGGCCTCGGGATAGCGATCCGCGAGCCCCTCCACTTCCTCGAACGCGCGGTCGACCTCGGCACAGATGGTGTCGATTACGGTCATGTTCGGCAGCTCCGCCCCGCCGCCGATATTATAGGTCTCGCCCGGTCTGCCGCGCTCAAGACAGGCTTCGATCCCGCGACAATGATCCTCGACATGCAGCCAATCGCGCACGTTCATTCCATCGCCATAGATCGGCAGGTTTTTGCCCGACAATGCGTTGAGCAGGAACAGCGGGATCAGCTTTTCCGGGTACTGGTACGGCCCGTAATTGTTCGAGCAATTGCTGGTCGTGACCTCAAGGCCGTAGGTGTGGTGATAGGCACGCACAAGGTGGTCCGACGCGGCCTTCGAAGCCGAATATGGCGAGTTGGGCGCGTATGGGGTGACTTCGCTGAAAGCCGGGTCTGCCGGACCAAGCGAGCCGAACACTTCATCGGTCGAAATATGGTGAAAGCGATGGTCGCAGCCATCGCCATCGAGCCAGACGCCGCGCGCCGCCTTCAGCAGCGCGTTGGTGCCGAGAATGTTGGTGTCGATGAAGGCGTCGGGGCCGCTGATCGAGCGGTCGACATGGCTCTCGGCGGCGAAATGGACGATTGTGGTTATGCCCCGGTCTCGCAGCAGATCTTCGACCAGATCCTGATCGCGAATGTCGCCTTCGACCAGTTCGGTGCGGTTTGCGCCCGCCAGTGTCGAGCGATTCCCAGCATAGGTCAGAGCGTCGAGGACGGTCACTTCGTCATCGGGATGCTGCGCATTCCAGTAATGCACGAAATTGCCGCCGATAAAGCCGGCACCGCCGGTGACGAGCAAGTTAGCCAAGGGATGCTTCCTCTTCGAGCATGGAGCGCAGATTTGTGCGCCAATGGACCGGCTGGTCCCCTAGAAGTTCCCGCGTGGCGCTGCAATCGAGCAGCGAATATGCGGGGCGCCTGGCCGGGGTCGGATAGTCGGCGGTAGTGATTGGCTTGATGGTCGGGATCGCCTTGACCAGCCCCAGCTCATGCCCTTCTTCGGCAATCGCCACGGCGAAATCGTACCAGCTGATTTCGCCATCGTCGCTGTGGTGGAATGTCCCGCTCACGCCCTTTTCGATCAGGCGCCAAATCGTCTTGGCGAGGCCCGTTGCCCAGGTTGGCGAGCCAATCTGATCGGACACGACGCCAATCTCATCGCGCTCGTTCATCAGCCTAATCATGGTGCGCACGAAGTTTGCTCCGCCCGCTTCGTATACCCAGGCGGTTCGCACCAGCAGGTCGGTCTCGCGCAGGTGATCCTCGCCTGCAGCCTTGGTCCGTCCATAGGCGCTGATCGGGTTGCGGGTGTCGCCGGGAAGGTAGGCGCGCGAGGAGGAGCCATCGAACACGAAGTCGGTCGAGATATGCACCAGCTTGCCGCCCTGGGCCTCCATCTCCTCGGCCATGATTGCGACGGCGTCGGCGTTGATCTCTCTTGCCGTTTCTTCGTCGCTCTCGGCCTTGTCGACAGCCGTGTAAGCGGCGGCGTTGATCAAAACGTCGGGCGCTTCGACCACCAGCCGAGCGCGCAGCATCGCATCTTCGGTGAAGTCGACATCGTCGACATCGATAGCGTTGAGATCGGCATGAGCGGGAGCCGTCCGCTGAAGCGCACTGCCCAATTGCCCGTTTGCCCCTGTGATCAGTACCTTCATCCGCCGCGCCTTAATCGAATGCCGGGACATTGGCGAACGACAGGCCCACCTTGTCCTTGCCTGAAAGTGCAGGTGCAACGCCAAGGTCAGGCCATTCGACCCCAACCGCCGGGTCGTCCCATGCCAAGGTGTGCTCGGTCTGCGGAGAATAGGGCGCGGTGCATTTGTACATGAAATCGGTGTCGTCGGTTAGCGTGAGGAAGCCGTGCGCAAATCCCTCGGGCACCCAGAACATCCGCTTGTTTTCTGCGGTCAATTCCACGCCGACCCATTTGCCGAAAGTCTCCGACGACTTGCGCAGATCGACCGCGACGTCGAACACCGCACCGCGCGTGACCCGCACAAGCTTGCCCTGCGGCCCCGGGTTCTGGAAATGCAGCCCGCGCAGTACGCCCTTTTGCGAATGGCTGTGATTGTCCTGCACCCAGGTAAGATTGAGCCCGGCCTCGCGAAACGCGCTTTCGTTCCATGTCTCCATGAAAAAACCACGATCGTCTCCGAAAACGCGCGGCTCGATAATCAGCAAGCCGGGGATCGCGGTCTCGACGATGTTCACGCGATCACCGGGTTATCGAGCAGCCCGAGCAGGTATTCTCCGTAGCCCGATTTGCGCAGCGGCTGCGCAATCCGCACCAATTCGTCATCGCTGATGAAGCCCTTGCGCCAGGCAATCTCCTCCGGGCATGCAATCTTCAGGCCCTGCCGCTCCTCGGTGATCCGCACATAGGTCGCGGCATCGAGCAGCGAGGCGTGAGTGCCGGTATCGAGCCATGCAAATCCGCGTCCCATGATCTCGACCGACATGGCTCCCTCATCGAGATAGAGCCGGTTGAGGTCGGTGATCTCCAGCTCGCCGCGCGCGGAGGGCTTCAGGTCGCGGGCACGATCCACAACCGTATCATCGTAGAAATAAAGCCCAGTGACGGCGTAGTTGGACTTTGGCTGGGCAGGCTTTTCCTCGATCGACATCGCCCGACCCTCGCCATCGAATTCGACCACGCCGAATGCCTGCGGATCGTTCACGCGATAGGCGAACACCGTTGAGCCGCTCTCACGCGCATTGGCGCTCTCCAGCAATGCCGGAAGGCCGTGGCCGTAGAAGATGTTGTCGCCGAGGATCAGTGCGCTCGGCCCGCCGCGCGCGAAATCCGCGCCGATATGGAATGCCTGCGCCAGCCCCTCGGGCTTGGGCTGCTCGGCGTAGCTCAGCGAGACGCCGAAATCGGAGCCGTCGCCCAGAACGCGCTGGAACTGCTCGGCGTCTTCAGGCGTGGTGATGATCAGGATATCCTTGATCCCGGCCAGCATCAGCGTGCTGAGCGGATAGTAGATCATCGGTTTGTCGAAGATCGGCATCAACTGCTTCGAAACGCCCTTGGTCAGCGGATAGAGCCGCGTGCCAGAGCCTCCGGCAAGGATGATACCTTTGCGTGGTTGTGCCACTTGTTGTTGTCCTGAACGGTGATGTCCCCGAGAGCGGATTTGCGCATTGCAGCATGGCTAGGTCGGGTCAATGGCTAATGTCTTCCGTTCCAGAGGTGTTGGCGCGGTGCGGTTGTCCACTGGCCAAACCTACGGGAATACCGCATGTGCGGAGGTGAAACTGGGTCCGGAGCCAGCGCTGGCGTCAAAACGACAATGAAGACCGAAGCATTCGATCACTATCTTGCGCAATGCGTCCGCTCATTCGTCCGGTCCGACCTCGCGCCGGAATGGCCGAACGATCTTGAGATTGACACCCGGGCAGCCGCCACCAGGATCACCTTTCACGGCGTGGCGCTTCTCCTTGTGGAAGCCGCCCAGGGTTTGCCCGGCTGGCCGTCGGCGCTGGCAGAGTTGGTAAACGACGAAGCGCGCAGCCAGAGTTTTTGGGAGCTAAGCCACCAGAGAATAATGGCGCGGCTCACCGATTCCCTGCACCAGGCGGGGATCGAGGCCTACATTCTCAAGGGAACCGCGCTTGCCTATTCGGTCTATCCCAAACCCGCGCTCAGGCGTCGCGGTGACAGCGACTTATTGATTTCAGGGACTGACAGGGAAAAGGCTCGCGCCGTGTTTCGAGCTTGCGGTTTCACACGCTGGAGCGACGTGCGGCCGCTGCAGGAGTGCTGGCAGTCGCCCCCTGAGCTTGGCTTCAACCATTCGATCGATCTGCACTGGCGGGTCAGCGCAAGCCCTGCAGTATCCCAATTGCTCGAAGCCAACCAGGCGGACCGACAGGTGGTGGCACTCCCGCAGCTTGGGCCCAACGCGGTAGGCCTCAGCGCAATCGAAAACTTGCTGCTTATCTGCATCAATCGTGCAGCGCATGGCCGCTTCGGGTATCTTGTCGGGGACACGATGCTGTTCGAGAATGACAGGCTGATCTGGGCGCTCGATATTCACCTCATCACCGCGACATTCTCCGAGTCCGATTGGGGCAAACTTGCGACCAGGGCTGCGGAGAGCGGTTCGTCGGATATTGTGCTATCCGGCTTGCAGCTTGCACGGAGCAGTATGGGGACGATCATTCCAGACACCGTCTTGAAGACACTCGAAACCCAATCCGCCGACAAACGCCTGTCGCACTATCTGGCACGCGCGTCAGGCAGAGAACGATTCCTGCTCGATCTCGCAGCGAGTCCCAACCTCTCCGAAAAGACAAGACTAGTGGTGCTCAAGCTGTTTCCCGGCAAGGAATTGCTCCACGAACGTTATCCCGACGCGACCCATTGGCCGACCCTTGCCTTGCGATTGCGACGGCTGTTTTCGGGGGTCGGCAATTTTGTGAAGGGCCGGGCCTGAGATGGGATCACGGTTCTTCCTGCGTTGGGCCAAGGAATTCAAAGGCTGGCTCGCCTTGATCAGCGCGTTGTCGCTGCTCAGCTCTCTCGCCGTGCTCGCGCTGCCATGGCTCGCCGGCAGGTTCCTTGGCGGGGTGATCGGCGAAGAAGCGATCGATCTGAGCCAGACGGTCACCCTGCTTGGCGTTGCCCTTATTGCGATGACGGCAACGACAATTCTTGTCGCCATCCTGTCCGAGATCGCATCGGGCAAGATCCTCGCCGCGCTGCGCAACGAGACCTACCGCCGTCTGCAGGACATGCCGGTTTCGTTCCACAATCGGAGCCGCAGTGGCGATTTGCTCGCGCTGATGGTGTACGAAGTCGACACGCTGAGCAGTTTCCTGACGTCGACGCTGGCCATGCTCCCGGCGATGCTGATGACGGCCGGCGGAGCCGTTATCCTGCTATTCCTGATTGATCCGACCATGGCGCTGGTGGTGCCTGTGCTTGTGCCGCTGTTCTTCATCGTCATGAAGCTGGTTGGACGGCGGTTGCGTGGGCTCGCCCAACGCTATCGCGAAGCCTATGTCGAGGTGATCGCCAAGGCTGAGAGCGATCTTACTATGCTCCCGGCAATCAAGGTTTTCGCAACCGAAGATCACCATCGATCCCACTTTGCGGCCGCTGTCGAAAAGGCGCGCGGCTTGGCTGTGTCGCAGGCTCGAGTGGTTGCTTTCATTTCGCCCATAGTTGCACTCATCGCCGCATTCGCCGCCATTGCGATCCTGCTGTTCGGGAGCGCCGCGCTACAGGACGGAGGCCGCGAGCCCAGCGAATTGTTCGCCTTCCTGCTCTACGCCGCGCTGCTGACCCGCCCGGTCGGCAGCCTGGCCAATATCTATGGCCAGTTTCAGGTTGCAAAGGGTGCGCTCGCCCGCCTGGAAGCGATCTTCGCCAAGGATATCGAGCCGGGTTACGCCGCGACCACGCGGATAGAGCGCGCGCGCGGGGCAATTGAATTCGAGAATGTCAGCTTCGCCTATCCGGGACGCGACCCGGTGCTCGAAAATCTCAATTTGAAAGTCGCTCCCGGGGAAATCGTCGCGATTACCGGCGAGAACGGGATCGGCAAGTCCACCCTCGTCCGACTGCTTCTGCGGTTTTACGATCCAGGCTCCGGCCGCATCACGCTCGATAACCATGACATTTCCCAGCTGCAGGTGCAGGATCTGCGTCGGCAATTCGGTTATGTCCCGCAGCGCGCTTTGCTGTTCGATGGCCCGATCGCCGACAACATCGCTTTTGGGGAGGATGAACCCGATCTGGCGGCGATCGAACGCGCTGCCAAGGTCGCGCAGGCGTGGGAATTCATCGAACGCTTGCCGCAGGGATTGCAGACCGAAATCGGCGACAACGGCGTGAGGCTCTCCGGCGGACAGCGTCAGCGCATAGCCTTGGCACGCGCGCTCTATCGCGACCCTCCGATCTACATCTTCGATGAAGCCACCAGCATGTACGATCTTGAAGGCGAAGCCGCTTTCGTCGAGGCCTGTATCCGCAGTCTTACCGATCGCACCGTCATCATCATCACCCACCGCCCAGCCAGCCTCGCTTTGGCCAACCGTGTGATCGATGCTGGTTCGCTGGGGTTTGTCCCGACCCATACAACCGCGCCGCACGGCGTCTGATGGAAATGAGGTTGGCGTGAGCGGCATCTGCGGGATTGTGGCTCTGAACGGAAAGCCGGTCGACCCGCCGGAAATTGGCGCCATTCTGGAAGTGCTTGAGCGACGCGGTCCGGATGGCACCCGAAGCTGGATCAACGGCTCGCTCGCCTTTGGCCATACGCTGCTGGCCACTACGCCGGAAGCACGTTCGGAACGATTGCCTTTCACCCACCAGCCAAGCGGCTGCATGATCACGGCCGATGTCAGGCTGGATAATCGCGACGAGCTGATCTCAGCGCTCGACTGTAGCGATGCGCCGATCCCGATTGGCGATGGTGAGCTGATCCTGCGAGCCTACCTCAAATGGGACGTTGGTTGCCTCGACCGGCTCTTGGGCGACTTCGCCTTCGCGATCAGGGATCCGCGCGAGGATGTCCTGTTCTGTGCCCGTGATCTGATCGGGATGCGACAGCTCAACTTTCACCATGAACCGGGAAAACTGTTTGCGTTTGCCACCGAACCGCAGGCCATCCTCCAGCATCCCGACGTGCCGCACCGCCTCGATGAAGGAAGGATCGGCGACTTTCTGGAACACCTCGAAGCCTACGATCTGACCTCGACATTCTTTGCCGGCATTCACCGCTTGCCACCGGCACACGCACTGACACTGCGCAAGGGCAATATGCGCGTCTGGCGATATGGCGCACTTGCCGAACAGCCGCCGCTGCGATTGCGCGATGAGCGCGCCTATGCCGAGGCCTTTCACGACATCTTCCGTACCGCCGTGCGGGAGCGCCTGCGGTCGCCCGAGCCGATTGCCTCGATGCTGTCCGGAGGAATGGACTCAGGAGCGGTTTCGGCTGTGGCTGCGAATTTGCTCAAGGCCGCTGGGTCGAATGCCCTTGCTACCTTTTCCGCAATTGGGACCGATCGGCATTGCCCCGAAACGCGTGCCATCGAAGCGGCAATGGCGATCGAGCATATCGATCCAACGCGTGTCTCTTTCGGCGACATAGAAGCGTATCGCGCCGATCTGTTGACGCTCATCCGCAGCAGTGCCGAACCCTTCGATGCGCATATGACTTTGCCAATTGCGGTCTATCTCGCGGCGCATCGCGCGGGCCACAAGGTTTTGCTTGATGGTGTCGGCGGAGACACAACGCTCAGCACGCCGAACATGGTCACCTGGCATCTGCGCAGGGGCCACGTTCTTCAGGCCTGGCGCGAAGCGCGCGGCGAAGAGCAATTCTGGGAGGTTCCTCAGCCAGCGCTCAGGAGCCTGCTACGGAGTGCCGGTCAGGTGGCGGTGCCCCGCGCTCTACGAAAACTGCGGCACAAGTGGGTCAATGCGCGGATCAAGCGAAGCCAGGGCCGAACTTCCCTGCTGACACCGGAATTCGCACACCGGATCGACATGCTCGGAAGAATTCGCACCAATGCAGCCAACGTTGCTCACCCTACAGGCGACAGCCATTCGGATCGCGAAAGGCGCATGCTCCACCCCTTTGTGACCGTCGCACGCGAACGCTACGACCGGGTCGCAAGCAAACTGGCGATCGAGCCGCGTGATCCGTTTCTCGACCGTCGTGTGATCGAATTCTGCCTTGCGTTGCCGAGCGACCAGATCCAGCGCAATGGCTGGCCCAAATACATCCTGCGCCAATCGACCAGCGGTCTGCTGCCTGACGCCGTACGATGGCGCAAAGGGAAGGAACACCTTGGATGGGAATTCACCAAGGCGGTGTGGGCCAACGCGATAGAAGAGCTTTCACCAGAACGCGACGCGATGGTCTCACGATTCGCCACCTCTGCCTCGCTGCGAAATGTAAACTCTTTGGTATCAAGCGAAACACAGTTTGCAGAAGCGCTCATGATCCAATATTTGTCGAACTGGGCAGGGGAGAACGCGTAAATCGTCGACGGAGCAAGTATCGGGATCAGCCATGACAGACCGGATCGAAAAGAAGCCCTATTCAAAGCCTGTTGTAACCACCTACGGAGCGTTCTCGGAACTCACCGCTGGAGGCAGCGGTTTGCAAACCGAAACGGGTAGCGGCATGAACCCGAACCGACGCCCGTAAAGGCTTCGCCACTTACACCTGCGCTCTTGATCGATTGGGTTACGACCAATCAGCTTCTTCTCCCGTGCCTGCGGCATCGCTGAGCGCTGACCGTATTCGCCAAGGACCGGTCCGAATTCCCGTCCTTTGAAACCCTTTGTGAACGATATCTGGTTAAACCATCGAAAAATCGCGCTCAGCCCGGCATCTTCGTGCATGGGTTGGGTAATGCCATGAGAAAATTGTTGCATTGCGGCATCCGCAAAGATACCTAGTGTGCCGATTGAAGGAACTCAGCTCGCGGAGTGTTTATGACTGACCGTACAGACAACAAGCCATACGCTGCTCCCAAGCTTGCGGTTTATGGCGCGTTTTCCAAGCTGACTGCCGCTGGCAGCGGCCCTGCATTTGAGACCGGCCCCGGCATGATGGGGGTCCGTCGTCGCCCCTGATTTCCGCTGTTTCGGTGGTAATGCAGGCGTTCAACCCCTCGGATTCCGGGGGGTTTTTGCGTTCGGGTCATAGTCCGTTCGATAGCGAACGCCTTTCGTCTTGGGACTTGCTTCTTGAATCCGAGGCCAATCCCGTCGATCCCGAGATCGCGCTCCCGCTAATTCCCGATCCGAAGGAATTTCCGTCGAGCATAGTTGGCGCCAATGGGCGCTACTTCATTTCTTTCGATGGAATTGCCCGCTTCCAGATCGACTTTGCCAATGAAACGATCACCGTCTTCGATGTTGCCGAGGATGCGACATCGGAATCGTTGGCCCACCTCCTCAACGATCATGTCGCCCCTCGCGTCCTGGCCGGAGCGGGCGAGTTCGTGATCCACGCCAGCGCGGTGGAGATCGACGGACGGCTTGCGGTCTTCCTAGGTGAGACCGGAGCTGGCAAGTCTACGCTAGCGGCCAGTCTGCACAATGCTGGCCACAGTCTGATCGGGGACGACGCCTTGATCTTGGAGCAAAACGAGACGGGAGTGACGGGCCGATCAGTCTATCCCAGCTTGCGGCTCTACCCGGAATCCATTTCGGCCGTTCTCGGCGATGGCGTGTCTGCCACCCCAATGGCGCAGTACTCCACCAAGCAACGCCTCAACCTGCCGCAGCTGGAGAATTCGGACGCGGCTGTCTTCCCGGTTGGGGCATTCTTCTTCCTGATTGAAGATCCGGACGAGGAAGGCGTAGCTGCTCACACTATCCAGCCAGCCTTGACCTGTATGGGGCTGATCGAAAATGGCTTCGCGCTCGACAAGGACGATGCCCAGGCCGCATCCAAGCGCTTCGAGGCTGCATCTCGGATTGCGCACGGTGTGCCGGGGTACGAATTGTCCTATCCGTGGGATTTCGATCTGCTGCCCCAGGTTCGGGCCGAAATCGAAGCATGTCTGCAGCGCTAAGGGTCATCTGATGGCGTCACCATCCGGATACAGCATCGCTGACTATGGCTGCATGATCGATTGCGAGCCGCGCTTTTCGATCTACGCGGAAGCGCTCAAACGGACGATCACACCGGGCTGCTCGGTACTCGATATCGGCGCAGGATTTGGCGTCTTCGCCCTGCTTGCGTGCAAATACGGCGCGGGCTCGGTCGTCGCGATCGAAACCGACCCCAGCATCGAATTGCTACCCGAAATTGCGCGGGCAAACGGACTTGCAGACCGGATAAGGATTGTGCGCGGCCTATCGACCGAGTTCGACCCGGACCGCCAAGCCGATGTGATCATCTCGGATCTCAGAGGCACGGTGCCGCTGTTCGAAAACCATATCGCGACGATTGTCGATGCGCGCGATCGGCTGCTGGCCAATGGTGGTAGCCTGCTGCCGCTCCGCGATACGCTCCGTATCGCGCTGGTCAGTTCGCCAAAGGCGTACCGACCTTCGAAGCTCCCGTGGGTGTCACGCAAGCACGGCCTCGACCTGTCGGCGGGTCGGCGTTTCGCCATCAATGACACATCGAAGGAATATCTGCGCCCGGCCGCCCTGCTTTCGGAGCCGGTCGACCTCGCGGTGCTCGATTATCGGACGATCACGAGCCCCGATTTGGACAGCACCGTTGACCTCGTCGCCTCCCGGGAGAGCATCGCTCACGGCTTGTTGATCTGGTTTGATGCGGAAATCTCCCCCGGCCTCACCTATTCCAACCAGCCAGGTCAGCCACCGCTGGTTTATGGCCAGATGTTCCTGCCATTTGCCGAGCCCATTGCCCTCGAACGCGAAGAGACGGTGACGGCCCGCATTCGCGCCCGATTGCTAGGGCAGGACTACACCTGGAATTGGGATTGCGAAGTGCGGGACGACAATTCCGGCGCGGTCCGGCACAGCTTCCGGCAATCATCCTTTCTGAAGCAGATTCATCCCGCCGACAGGCTGCAGTCCGGCGCCGATCACCATGTGCCGCCACCGTCACCGACTATGGAGATCGATGCGGAGTGCCTGAGGCTGGCCCGGCAGGGGCACAGTCTTGGAGAAATCGCTCGCGCCGTGTCGAACACGCATGCGGAGCATCTCCCGACTTACGAACGCGCGCTCGATCATGTCGCCAACCTTATGAGACGGTATTGACATGAGAGGCCTTTACAAGCCGACCATAATCCTGCCGAAAGGCTGCAGGAAACGACCTATCAGCGGAGAATTGAACAGGTGAGCGATATCCTGGATCAGGCCTGGCAAATCAGCGACGATGCGGTGGCCAATCAGGTCGGCGATGAGACCGTCATTCTGCACATGGGCAACGGCACTTATTTTGGACTGGACACGATCGGCACCACGCTTTGGGAAGGCCTCAAGTCGGGCAAGCTCCCCAGCGAAGTGTGCGATGAAATCATCGCAGAATACGATGTTGCTCGCCAGCAGGTCGAAGGGGATCTGCGTCAATTCCTGGGGGAGCTTGCCGAGCATGAGCTTGTCTCCAGCGCCTGAACGACCGGCTCGATTGATTGCGCTTTGTTGCAGCAAGCTCATTGCGGCCAGCTTGGCATGAACCAAATCCGAAAGTTGCGGCGCCGCGATCTAATCTCCATGCCGCACCTGCTTCTCAGAGCGGTTTGGGAACTGGCCCGGGCACGCCTCCGTCTTCGGGGGATTGGTGCCAGGGACATCGACACACTGAATCTTGCCGCCGCTCAGGTCTCTTCAGCAACCGCTCAACCCCCAGTCAACGCAGCTCTGGTCGCCCGTATCGGCTTCCTGATCACCTTTGCGGCCCGCTATTTGCCGTGGCGCAGCGATTGCCTGCCCCAGGCGATGGCGGCGCAACGTTGGCTCGAAGCGAAAGGGATCCCAAGCGAGATAAAGGTCGGCGTCGAGCTCCCGGAGGATGGCCAATTCGGCGCCCATGCGTGGCTCGTACAGGGAGACGACATCGTCACGGGAGGTGACGTCGCAAGATTCACGGTCCTGGGGGATTCTGAGCCAAGGCCGAATCGAAACGCTTCTGGACCCGAGGCTGCTGAAAAATAGACATTATCCCATCGCTGGTCGCCATCGGGGTGAAACAGCGGTCGGTGCGTCCCATTGCGAATAATATCTCGTTATCACATTCATTCTAAACGAAGGTTGTCAAACGTGTTGCACTGCAGTACGGAATATCCCGTACTTCTAAGAAGGGCCCGAAGATGATGAAATTTGCCTCTCGTCTTGCCATGACCGCAGCTGCGGCCAGCATGGCCTTTGCTCCAATTGCTGCGCAGGCGAATACCCGCGCGGGCGATAGCGGCACGATCTATTCAGCCACTGCAGTCTCGCAGCCCGGCGTCGGCCGCGAAGCCGATGGTGAGTCGCTCGAAGGCACAAGCGGAATTCTGATCATCCTGTTTGCTGCGGCAGTAGCAGCCGGGATCATCATCATTATCGACGATGAAGACAATCAGTCGCCGGGCGCGAACTGACCCAATTCCGGATTGACCGCTATGGTCGATCGTTTCTCCGATAGGCGCGCGGTTTCGACATCCGCGCGCTTTTTCGTATCTGGGGCCAATGTCAGCTGAGAACTCGAAAATCGGTGGCACTCGCGGCCTTGGAGGCCGTTCGAGAGCTATGCAGCCGCGTCCTCTGCTCGCAAGCTGCGTTCTGACAGTGATCGCTTTCGCTTTTGGCGGAGGCGGAGTGCGCTACGGTCTTGCGAATCTCGTAGTCCAGTTGTCGGCGCTTGCGATACTCGCATTTCATCGAGAGGCGTTTGTCAGTTTTTGGAAGAGTAGCCCGATCGCCTTGCGCGCTCTGACTGCCGTCAGCCTGCTGCTGCCTGCTCTTTATCTGATCCCCTTGCCCGATAGCCTCTGGTCCGGGCTCCCTGGACGTGATCTCGTCGCGACCTCGCTTGATCTGATCGATGCACGCGGCTGGAGGTCGCTCAGCGTTGATCCGGCGCGCACGCTCGTGGCGCTATCGGGCTTGATCGTGCCTCTTGTTATCCTGACA
Source organism: uncultured Porphyrobacter sp. (assembly GCA_964550495.1). Classification (GTDB taxonomy): domain Bacteria; phylum Pseudomonadota; class Alphaproteobacteria; order Sphingomonadales; family Sphingomonadaceae; genus Erythrobacter. Next base: position 25,718 of record CAZJZO010000022.1, read on the forward strand.
GTCGGGTGGTCCATCCCGCGGCGTCATCTCATGACGGTTGGCTGGGTGGTGGTCGCTCTCGGCCTTGCATGCTTTCTGCTCGGGGTGCTGCAGGTTCTAAGCGGCGGTACGACAGCAGTGATCTATCCCGAAAGAGGGCCGACCGGCCTGCTCTACGGCACATTTGCAAACCGCAATTCCACCGGCGTGTTTCTCGTCGCTGCGTTGACACTTGCGGCCTTGCTTCCGCTACCGCTCTCTCGCCCGCATCCCGCTGCCTTACCGGTGCGGCTGGCGATCTGTGCGTTGCTGCTCTTGGCTATCGTTCTGACACGGTCGCGCACGGCGTTTGTCCTCGCGGCAATTCCGATCGCGCTTGGCCTGGCGCGTGCCTTCTGGGCATCGCGAGAAAACCGGGGTGAGAGTCGCGGTCGTAGAGGTTCGCTCGCGGTGTTTGGCAGCATCTTCCTTGCACTGGCCGCTCTGGCAAGCGTCGTCGCGGTCGCTCCGGGCCGCATCGGCGACACGCTCGAGAGATTCGAGGCGACAGACGATGCGCGCGTCTACATTTGGGAAGACGCGGCCTACTCGGCCCAAAGATACTGGCCGATTGGCGCAGGTATGGGCACTTTCGACGAAGTCTTCCAAGTTGATGAATCGCTGGAATTCCTGACCAAGAGGCGCGCGGGCCGCGCCCATAACGACTACATCGAACTTGCGATCGAAGCTGGCGTTCCCGGTCTCGCAATCGCGACCGGCTGGCTCCTGCTGGTTGGTTGGCTGAGTTGGAAAGCTGGTCGATCCCAATTCCGCTGGCCAGCCTGGGGATGCGGAGCGATCCTGCTGGCAATCGCATTGCAATCGATCACGGATTACCCTTTGCGCAACCAGACGATGTTGGCCGTCGCGGCATTTGCGCTGCTGTTGTTGGCGCGCGTCGCCAGCGCACGCGACAGGGAGGCCGGCCGATGATCGGAAGAATCGTGTGGCTGGCACTGCTGTTCGGCGTCGCGCTTGTCACCATCGGCGTTCAACTCGACCGACAAGCGCGGGTTTCGCCCGCATTGGCGAGCGCGGTTCCCGAACCGTTCCGGGCCTTTGCGCAGTCGCGCATCGCCTCAAGCGCAGTGCTTGGTGACGATCCGGCACGAGCGCTCAGCGAGGCCGAGCGGCTGGTCGCCCGCCGCCCGATCCCGGCCCAGCACTTGCGGCTTCTGGCCAGTGCGCAGTTCAAAGCTGAACAGGTGGAGAGCGGGTCACAGACGGTTCAAATCGCAGCACAACGCGGTTGGCGTGACCCGCTGTCCCAGCAGGCAGTGCTGGAACTCGCGCTGGCTGTTGACGACCGGGCAGAAGCGGCAAGGCGCTATGCCGCTTTGCTGCTAAATGGTGACACCGACAACGCTCTCCTGTCAGAACTCGGGTCAAAGACCTTCACGGAGCAAGGGGACGCCGCGCATGATACTTTCGCGAGCATTGTTGAGGGCGGGACGCGCTGGCACGACTTCTTCCTCAGACGCGGCGCGCGAGTGATGCCGGCCGAAGCCTTTGTCGCAATCGTCGGCGATGCCAGAGAGCGGGGAAGTCGCTTCGAGTGTCAGGCGATAGACCGGACGGTCAGGCAACTCAGCAATCGCGATCCTGCTGCAGCCGAGGAGCTACGGGCCGCCTTCGCTGCGGACTGCTGAATTACGTTCGACTGTAGCGGGCGATAGCCTGCTCGAAGGCCGCGGGCACTGCGTGATCCTGGTGCACGAACAAATCGTCCGAGGCGTTGAGGCGAGCGACAATTCTGTAGCCATGCTTGGCCAAGGTGTGGCGGTGTTCGTCGAGTCCGCCCATTTCTTGGACGTTCTCCAGCACAATCACTTTCGGCGGCGCATTTGCGAAGTCGAAGCCGGTCAGGATCAGCGCTTCGGCGCCCTCAACATCGATCGACGCGATATCGAAGATTTCTCCTGCCGGGACAAATTGCGAGATCGGACCACATTCGACAGGATATTCGACGTAGTCGAATTCGCGCATGTCTTCTTCGCGCACGAACTCACGGAACGACGACAATTGGTGTTCCCAGCCTGCCTTTGGCTTGATCTCGACGAAAGTCCGTGTCTCAGAACGATCGCTGATCCCGGCATTCACAAACGTCGTCCCGGGCCGCGCACTCCATTTTTCCAGCAGCGATTTCATCGGATCGAACGCGAACCCGGTCCAACCCTTCTGCTCGAAGAAATGGGTGTTGCTGTTGGCGAAGGGATTGTTTGCGCCAATGTCGAGAAACCGTCCGGACTCCTGCTCAAACAACAGATCAAGGAAGTAATCCTGGCCAATCTGGCCGTTGAAGCCCCTTTCGCGCAATGCCGCGACTTCTTCTTTGCCCAGCACGACATAGGGTGTCTCGGGATAGCTGGCCGAGAATTTCGCCCTGTCTTGCGACAGTTTCAACCTCTCCCACACACTCTTTGACAGTGAGCGTAGCGGGCTTGGGAGAACTTTTTTTGCAAAGGCTCTGAGATTGGATGGCATGACGTTTCCTGGACCGGTGGCTAGCTGCGCGCCTGGATAAATTGCTTTATCGCGACTTTGGGATTCAGGCGATCAACGTCGACCTGATTCTGTTTGGGGATGTCCCCATGCAAGGCCGCGGTCACCGAAAAGGTAGAATAGCGGCTATGTATCAGGAAATCGCAGCGCGCGAGTGCCATCATGTCGACCAGAGCGTTGCGCGCCTCGGCAACCGGGTCCGAGAACTCGTCGCTGGTAAAATGCAGCGCCGCGTCGCTGCTGGAAAGCGATTTGTCGATCGTGAGGGCATCGGGAAACCGCGACATGACCGCATCTTGTGCCTCGGCGCTGTCGGTTGCCAGAAAGATCGCAGCGTTAGGTGATTGCGAAGCCAGCCGTTCCAATTCGCGCAAGATCTTGGGCAGTGGCGCCTTGCGATCGGTGAAACGAATGTGAACTCCGATGACGGGGCCCGCTTGGTCGGAAAAGATTTGGTCGACTTTGCGCTTCACGTCTTCAACCGGAACAAAGAACCGATGCAGGAAACCGCGCGCAACCTCGTCGATCGACTTGCCAGCAAACTTGGGATGACGAGCCATCCGCGACGCAAGCCTCTGGAATTTTGGAAGATACGACCAAAAGACCGCAACCGGATTACCGGGATCCGGGCGAATGAGATCGATTGACAGTTTGCGATACAGCAATGGGTTGCGATGCTCTCGCGGAAAGTCGCGCCGAATGATGTCCACCGGTTGCTCGTCCATATGACCCGACCAGCACGATGGCGCGACATTGTCTGCCGCGTCGAATGCCGTCAGTTCCCCCATCCAGCTGGCATCGAACAGCAGCGGATAGAGATTGACGCCCGGAGATACGTACATCCCGTCCCGCCAATCAATATAGGGTATGCGGCCATTGAGCTCGGCGAGCACGCAGCCGGTCACGGCAGACAACATCCGGTTGCCCAAGCCACCCTTTGCCTTGATTACCAACGCCCGCTCTTCATCGATGGTCAAGACACGAGATTCCAAGCTTCGACTGCCATGGTTCGGCAATAGCCAAAAACGCAGCCCGCGATAGGGGAAAACACGGATATCCCCATGCCGTTTCCACGCAGAGGAGCCTGGCTACTAGGTGAGAAAATGGTGCCAGAAGATCTATGACGGCGATTTCTCATAACTGAATATATCGTCATATTCTCTATACAAATAAATTATTTATGGGAAATCGGCTGAACATGCCGAATCATAGATTTTCATCAATTCGCGTTGATAAAGGTGAGCTTAGGGGGTAGCTACTAGTTCTGGTCCCTAATATGCCGAAAGGTGGGCTGATGCTTTTTAACGCCCTCACGCAGAGGCGCGCGAAAAATCTCGACAAAGGCAAATATGCCGATGGCCAAGGGTTGTGGCTGATCAAACGAAACAAGATCGCGGGCAAATGGCAGTTGCGGGTTGTGATTCGTAGCAAGCGCCGCGAGATGGGTCTGGGGCGCTGGCCGGATGTCTCTATTGCCGAAGCAAGGGAAAGAGCATCGGAGGCCAGAAGACTGGTTCGTGATGGCCTCGATCCCATCGAGGAGCGCAAGAAAGAGCGCGAAGCGCCGCGAGCCATCACTTTCGCCGAAGCAGCCCAAGGATGCTTCGAAGCGAAAAAGGCAGGTCTTAAGAACGCCAACGCGGTAAAACGCTGGATGGGCCTTCTCAATCACCATGCCCTTCCCACGATCGGCAACCGGCCCGTTGAGGACATCAATCAGCACACCATCAAGAAGACCTTGGAACCGATCTGGCATGATAAGGCCGAAACGGCGCGCAAGACGCTGGGGCATATTGGACAGGTTATCCAGTACGCCGCCGCGCTGGGCCTCAACGTCGATATGCAAGCGACATCGAAAGCGCGAGCCCTGCTCGGAAAGCAATCGCACAAAGTGCAGCACATCCCCTCTATGCCGTACCAGGATGCGCCTGAATTCTATCAGTGGCTTCAAACGCAGCCCGGCATCGTGCCGTTGGCCTTGCGGTTCTTGATCTTAACGGTGGCGCGTACGACTGAAGTCCGACTGGCTACATTTGATGAGATTGATGGAGATGTTTGGACGCTATCGGGCGAAAGAACCAAGACTGGTCAGGAACATCGCATCCCTCTTTCGGACGAAGCCATCGCAGTCGTTCAAGCCGCTGCAAGTCAGTCCAAGAACCAATATCTGTTTCATGCACAAAGAGGGAAACCACTTTCGGATATGGCAATGTCTGCATTCATGCGCCGCGAAGGCTATGAGGCGCGCCCCCATGGATTTCGGGGCACTTTCAGAACTTGGGCAGAGGAGCAGACCGAAACTCCATTTGAAGTCAAGGAAGCGGCCCTCGGGCATGCGGTCGACACAGGTGTGGTGGGTGCCTACCAAAGGTCTGATAGGCTTAACCGTCGCCGAGAATTATTGAATCGGTGGGCGATTTTCTTGGACCAACCAAGATCTCGCGATGCACGCAATACTTTTCGCAAGGCATGATAGAATGGGTGCTGTATGGAATTAACATTCAAGAGATTCAGCAAAGCAAACAGGGACCGGTGTGAAGCTTCAAATGGCTTTCGTCATATGGTCGACGATTGGTCGGAGGCCGAATGGCTAGCAGCCGCCACAGGGGAACTGGGAGAAGTTGCCCATGTGGTCAAAGGAATTCTGAGAAAACGCGATAACCTAGTGTCCGATGTAAAAACAGATGACGAGCTTAAAGAGATGCTCGCAGAAGAAATCGCAGATACCATCATTTACCTCGATCTACTCGCTCAAAGAACAGGAGTATCGGTTGGTGATGCCATAAGAAAGAAGTTCAACCACACCAGCGAGGTGATCGGGTCAGATATCGTAATCTAGGAAATTGTACTTTCTCCAAGATATGAACTCGTCATCACGCCAAAATCCCCATTCCCTCCGGACGGCGTTTGCGAACACCAAGGTTGTCGTATTGCGCTCAACCTCGACTATTTTGTGACGATCTTCGGCTCTAATCGTATTCAAGAAGGTGATTTTCACCTTGTTCCGATGTCCAAGCGGGCCATCGCGGAGCTCTGTGTAACCACCTCTAATTACGATAGAGATGAAATCGTTCGGATGGTCATGGAGATCTGGCTGCGGATCAGGCCTTCGAAGCCAGTGTAACATTATGCTGAACCAAGGCGTCTGCACAATATGGAGACGGGTTAGGTAAACATCGCCTTTCCCGACAGGGTCAACGTCTGTCCAACGCAGAAGGCACCACCTCACTCCGCTCCGGTACTTTCTGCCTCTGAACAACCTTCGCATATCAGTGAAGTTCATAGTCGCTCCAGTATGAACCTCCTATATCTAGTTTCCTGAAACACCTGGCAGTAAGTAAATGCATTTGGGCTAGCCCAATTCTAGAATCTCCTAGACCCGACTTGCTCAGAACGCCTCCACGGATACAATGTAGCGATGGGACAGAAAGCGCTCATCGCAGACATTGACAATACGCTGTTCGATTGGCCAGCCTTCTTCGCCCCGAGTTTCCGCGCCATGGTTCATGCGCTCGAAAGGCAACTCGACCTCAGTTACGACCAACTCATATCGGAGTTCAAAGAGGTCTACAGAGTTCAAGATTCTCTGGAATTCTCATTTTCTATACAACAGCTTGCGTCGGTAAGAGGGCGCTCGCAAAGCGACATAGACGAGCTCGTTCGTAGCGGACGAGGAGCGTTCAAGCGTGTGTCGCGGAAGCATTTGAAGGCATACTCTGGAGTGGAAGCAACGTTGGCGTGGCTGCAAAGACAGGGACACCAAGTGATCTGTGTCACCAACTCTCCAGCTTACTTGGCACAAAAACGATTATTTGATCTTCGAATTGACCAGTATGTTGATCAGCTGGTCGCATGGGAAGGTATCGCACTTACCGAGGCTGACAAAGGCGGATATCTGGCGACAAATCTTCTGCGAAATCGATCACGAATTCGAAAGGTAACTACCTTCAAGCGATCTAGTCTGAAGCCCAATCCAACACCCTTTCTACTTGCTATAGAGTCATGCAAAATTAGACCATCTGATGCATGGACAATTGGAGATAGTATAAGCAAAGATCTAGCCCCCGCATCAGAACTGGGAATCAAGACTATCTGGGCAAAGTATGGGGCTACTTTCAACCCAGAATCTAAGAATTCGAGAACTCTACTTTCGATTACAAACTGGAGTGACGAGGAAATTCGCGCAACGCACGGAAGCGTCGAGTATAAGCCAGATTTCGTAATCGATACATTCTCGGACATTCGACAGATTTTGCCAGAATCTCAACCGGATCTTTTCAGTCCAAAAGGGGATAGGTGATGGAATTTCGCGAGATTTCGTTGAGGTCGATAAGAAGTAATAACTTTGATGATCTTAAGGATTTTCTCGCCAGAAAGAATCCGAATAGCTCTTTCGAAGTTCTACTCGATCAAGAGATCGCCTTAGAGGTGGCTCAACAGACTGGTTCGCGGGAGATTCAGTCTTGGATCACAAGACGAAGAACATGGGACGCTGAAGAATTCACTCCTGAAAGTGAGTTTTCACCGGCAGATCAATTTCTGAGCATTCTCTGGCAAGATCTCAGCCTATCTCTTAGTAGAAAGATGGAGGTACTTCGGAGAAATGTCGAGATCAGCCAAAACTCGGCAATCATCTGTTTTCCGGGCGGTAGCGAGCTTAGTTTGCTCGTATCGTTTAGCGCCGCTTCGCGATCTGACGCAGGCAGACTTCGCCCTCTGACGGTAACTACTAAGCCAGAGGGAATGCTCGAGATGGAGAGCGTCGTGTAGGGAAAGAGTGTA